>NZ_JBICYZ010000041.1:0-86995 GCF_043201465.1 Kitasatospora sp. NPDC048298 | reverse complement strand
TGTGTTGTGTTGGGAGCGGTTGGGGGTGGGGACGGCGCAGGGGCGCCGGCACCTGTGTGGGGGCCGCCCCCCTTCCGACTGTGGAGCGCCAGGCCCGGGTTGCACGGACTCTTCCTACTGAAAGTAGGACGTGCTCTGGTAGCACCGCTGACGCCTGACGAGAGATTATCTCTCTCGCGACGTCAGGAACATTAGCAGGTCAGAGCCCGTGTGCCGAATCGGGGAGTCAGGCGTCGAACTCGCCGGCGCGGATGGCGGCCACGAGGTCGCGCCACTCGCTGACGTCGAGCTGGGCGATGGCGTCGGGCCGAAGGCTGCTGCGGACGTAGACGGCGTCATCAGCCACGGCAACTTCGGGGCAGTTGTTTGAGTTGGCGCACGACGTGGGGCGTGTCCAGGTGAGCTCTTCCACGATCTATATCTCCTTCTTGATTTTCGCGATCAGGTCGCGAGAACCTTCAACCGAAAGAGACCGATCAGTCATCCGCTTGATGATGGTGCGGTAGGTGTTCAGATGCTCTGTCGTGTGAAGGAAGATCGGCCCATCGACCGAGTCGTACTGGACCGTGTCGAGGCGAGGAACGGGGCCGTTCGCGTAGATGATGGCCTGGCCTGACCCCATGAATCCACCCGACTCGAACGTGACCACCCGAAGCGTCACGTGAGGACGCAGAGACAGTTCCAGCATCCAGTCCAGCTGTTCCCGCGTGACGTCACGGCCGCCGAACTGCGCTCGCAGAGCGGCCTCGTAAACGATCGCCGTGTACGGATGGGCGCCTTCAGTCATCAACGTCTGCGATCGGCGCAAGCGCTGTTCGACTCGCGTCTCGATGACACGGGGAGTCAGCGGCGACTGCGCGTGCTGAAAGATCGCGCGACAGTATCGCTCTGACTGCATCGGCCCCGGCGGATGGCAGATCTGGTACGACTGCATGCCCATCGAGTAGTACTCGAGCTCGCAGATGTCGAGAAATCCCTGCGGAACAAAGCCGCGATACTCGTCCCACCAGCCCTTGTGTCGCTCCCCGGCCATGGATGCGAGGGCCGCGACGTACTCAGCGTCCGCCTCGCCGAAGGCTTCCGCAAGTACTCGGACGCGCTCGGCAGTGATGGGATAGTGCCCCTTCTCGACCTGCGTGATCTTCGTTCGATCGAGGTTGAACACGGCGGCGGCTTGGGCGGTCGTCTGGCCGACGCTGTCTCGCATCTTCCGCAGCTCGATGCCCAACCGTTCCTGCCTGGCCGATGGGGTTGTGCGTGGTGGCATGGCCCAAGCATCTACGTCGTCTCATCAACAGTCCAGCGGCTACCGGTAGACCATGTTTCCAGATCTGGTGGCACATGTGAGCCTCAATGCCCTACAGTCTGTGATGCACCGATCACCGAACGGATCGTCAGTAACGCCGCTCGGGCACCGCAGAACACCCATGTCCAGTGGGTTCGTTCACGGCGACGCATCCGCCGGTCTCACCCATCC
The DNA here is from genome assembly GCF_043201465.1 of Kitasatospora sp. NPDC048298. Lineage (NCBI taxonomy): Bacteria > Bacillati > Actinomycetota > Actinomycetes > Kitasatosporales > Streptomycetaceae > Kitasatospora > Kitasatospora sp. NPDC048298. The sequence goes on along the minus strand of NZ_JBICYZ010000041.1, from coordinate 85,518 downwards.
CCCTCCGGGAGACGCTGTGCGCAACCTGAACTCCCCCTCTCTCACCCTCTCCCGCGGCGCCCTCCGTGACGGGATGGCCAGCGCCGGCTGGCCGCCCTCCCTCATCGCGGACGCCGAACTCGCGATGGTCGAACTCATCGTCAACGCCTGGCGCCACGGCGAGACGACCTCCCCGGTCATCCTGATCCACCACCGTGCCAACACCCTCCGCGTCGCGGTCTCCGACCGCAGCCCGCTCCCCCCGGAGAAGGGCCCCCTCTCCCTCCTCTCCGAGACCGGCCGGGGCCTCCAGCTCGTCGCCGGCCTCACTCACCGCTGGGGCGTCGACCCCCAACACCTCGGCAAAACGGTCTGGTTCGAGCTCCACCAGGACGGTGCTCTGTGAGCGCCCACCACCCGATCCACCCCGCCGACCCGGCGCTCCTCCACCTCACCTCGCGCCAGGTCACCGAGCTCATCGTCGAACTCCGCACCGAGGGTCGCGAATTCGGCCTCCTCTGGCCCTCGGCGGCCCCGGGCGGAACCAACCTCCACGGCCGTCCGCTGGTCGACATCGGCAACGTCCCGGCCAGCACTCTGATCAACCTCCTCGCGCTCATCCGCGAGTTCAGGCGCAACCGCGACGTCCACCACCGCCCGGAGCCGACCTAGCTCGCCCGGATGGCCTCGGTCCCGGAAGGGTGCTTGCATGGAATTCGGGCGATCCGGACCCCGACGACTCCGGCGCGACCGAAGGGAGTCGTCCCCATGGCCACGTACTCCAAGAGTTCCGGCTGCACGTCCGAGATCCTCTTCATCGGGACCACGGTTCCGCGCTCCTTGAGCGACTCGAAGTTCCCACTGGGGAAGTTCGAGGGGCGGCCCGCTCAGGTCACCGGCCCGGCATAGGTGTTGAACCGCAGGTACAGCCCGATGTGCGCCGGAACCCCCGGCGCGATGGTGCGGTAGCTGCACAGCTCCTGCACGCCGGTGTCGCCCTCCTCGACCCCGGCCGTCAGCCGTCTCAGCACCTCGGCGTGCGGGCGCGGGTCGATCCCCTCGATCCGCATCAGCTCCGCGATCCGCGCGGCCGCCTCGGCATCGTTCCGGGCGTTCCCCGGCAGCCGCAGGTAGACGTTGGCCTCCTCGGGCCCCGTCGCACCCTCGCGGAACGCCAGGCAGGTCATCGGCTCGTTGTCCACCGTGCCGCCGTCTCGCCCGTAGATCACGGCACGCGCCCGCGCCGCCCGCGCCGAGTCGTGGCGGTGCGACAGTGCGGCCACCGTGTCCAACTCGTCCATCGTCATCGGGAGATGGCGGAAGTAGACCTTCACCCGGGAGGCGCTTCCGCCGTCCAGATCAAGTGCGAAGAATTCCACCTCGTGCCCGCGCAGCGCGAGTTCCTCGCACCGCCGCCCCACCGGCTCCCAGGCCTTCGCCAGCCCCAGCCGGTGCATCGCCTCCGCCATGACCTCGTGGGTCCGGTCCAGGCCGTGCGCCTGGGGGTTGAGGTAGACCTTGTAGTGCGGCCGCTCGCCGGGCTGCCAGGCCAGGGAGTGCCAGATGGTGGGCCGGTTGTGATCGGGAGCGGTCGTGACGAACAGGTCCTCGACGTCGAGGTACCGCCCGATGCTCACCCCCGGTCGTTCGGCGAGCCGGAGCGTCAACTCCCGTCCGGCTTCCTGGTATCCGAGTGGGGTGCGATCGATGCTCAGCGACTCGAACAGGATGCGGATCTCCGGCTTCCCCGCCTTCCAGCTGACGGAGAGCTCGGCGGGGAAGCCGTCGGACGACACGAAGGACGGAGGATCGCACCTGGTCCCGATGGCGCGCCCGCCCCACGGGCTGAGCACGTCCCGCAGCTCCCGCAGGACGCGCGCCGTCTCCAGCTCGCCTGTCCCCAGGCCTCGGCAGACGGCTGTCCACTTCTCTTCCAGGAACTGCCCGAACGTCTTCTCCGGGGCCCGGAAGGGGGCCTGGGCGGATAACGCGTCGCGAAGCAGCGGGCTGGTCACTGGCCCGACTGGTTGGGCTCGTTCCGCTGGACGACGACCGACTGGTTCGGTTCGTTCAGCTGGACCACGACCGACTGGTTGGGCTCGTTCCACTGGCCGGCGACGGTGGTGACCGAGGTGCCGCCGAGCAGGGCCGTACCGGCGGCGATCCCAACTGCCAGCGCTGCCAATGCCTTACGCATCATTGCCCCTCTCCATGATCGATGATCAGATTGATCATAGTCACGAGATCATTGCCAAAGGTATGTATCTTTCGAACATGCCTTTGGATTGATCCACCCCCTGCCCCACCGTCGCAGCCCCGGGAGTCGCCATGTCCGCACCGCAGCAGCCCGCCGACCCGTACGCGGCGACCGGCGTCGTGGGCCCGGCCCCGGAAGGGGTGACCCTGCCGCTGCCGCCGGTCTTCGACACCGTCGAGGAGGAGCGCCAGTATCGGAAGGAGCAACTGGCGGCAGGCTTCCGCCTGTTCGGCCGGTTCGGCTTCTCCGAGGGCGTCGCCGGGCACATCACCGTCCGCGACCCGGAGAACCCGAACTGGTTCTGGGTGAACCCGTTCGGCATGAGCTTCAACCAGATCAAGGCCTCCGACCTGATCCTGGTCGACCACGACGGCGCCCTGCTGCACGGCACCCGGCCCGTGAACCGGGCCGCGTTCGCGATCCACTCCCAGGTGCACGCGGCCCGCCCGGACGCCGTCGCCGCCGCGCACTCCCACTCGCTGTACGGCAAGGCCTTCTCCAGCCTCGGCATCCCGCTCGACCCGATCACCCAGGACGCCTGCGCCTTCTTCGAGGACCACGGGCTGTACAGCGACTATCGGGGCGTGGTGACCGAGACCGAGGAGGGCAAGCGGGTCGCCGCCGCGCTGGCCGACCACAAGGCCGTGATCCTGCAGAACCACGGCCTGCTGACGGTCGGCGGGACGGTGGCCGAGGCGGTCTGGTGGTTCATCACCATGGAGCGCTCCTGCCAGGCGCAGCTGCTCGCGATGGCGGCCGGCACGCCGAAGCTGATCGACCGGGAGACCGCGCTGAAGACCCGCGACCAGCTCGGGAGTTCACTGGCCGGCTGGTTCCAGGCCCGCCCGCTGTGGGACCAGATCACCCTCTCCGACCCCGACCTCTTCGACTGACCGGCTGGCCCCACACCCCCGGTTCCTCCTCCTCGTCCCCGCCTTCGTCCTGGAGCCGCACCGTGCCCACCACCCCCGCCCAGCGCAGGCTCCGGATCGCCGTGTTCGGCGCCGGGTCCATCGGCTGCCACCTCGGCGGCATGCTCGCCTCGACCGCCGAGGTCACCCTGGTCGGCCGCCCCGCCGCGATGGCGGCGATCGACGCGGGCGGGCTGACCCTCACCGGCCCGGGCGAGGCCCGCCGCGAGGTGCGGGAGCTGACCGCTGCCGCCGGCCCGGAGGCCGTGGCCGGCGCCGACTACGTCCTGGTCACGGTGAAGTCCGCCGACACCGAGGCCGCCGCCCGGGAACTCGCGCCGCACCTGGGCCCCGACACGGTGGTGGTCAGCTTCCAGAACGGGCTGCGCAACACCGAGGTGCTCGCGGCCGCGCTGCCGTCCCACCGGGTGCTGGCCGGTATGGTCCCGTACAACGTGGTGCGGACCGGCCCCGCCGCCTTCCACCAGGGCAGCGGCGGGTCGTTGATGCTGGCGGGCGAGGAGGGCGCGGACGCCCTCGCCGACGCGGCCAGGGAGAGCGGTCTGCTGCTGGAGCTGCGGTCGGACATGCCGGCCGTCCAGGCGGCGAAGCTGCTGATGAACCTGAACAACGCCGTCAACGCGCTCTCCGGGCTGCCGCTGCGCGAGCAGGTCGGGCAGCTGGCGTACCGGCGGTGCGTGGCGCGCTGCCAGCTGGAGGCGCTGGCGGTGTTCCGGGCCGCCGGAGTGGAGCCGGCCCAGCTCGGCCCGGTGCCGCCGGAGGTGATGCCGCAGGTGCTCGAACTGTCGGACGCGCAGTTCCACGAGCTGGCCGGGGCCAGCCTGCAGATCGACGCCACCGCCCGCTCCTCGATGTGGGAGGACCTCCAGCGCGGACGCCCCACCGAGATCGACTCGCTCCAGGGCGAGATCGTCGCCCTCGCCGAGCGCCACGGCCTCACCGCCCCGGCCAACGCCCGTCTGATCACCCTCGTCCGCGAGGCCGAGGCGGCCGCCCCCGGCGCGGCGCCCGGCTGGGCCGGCCCCGCCCTCCTCGCCGAAGTCGCCCCGGCCGGCTGACGGCCCCGGCCGCGCGGGCCACCGTGACGGCCGCCGGTCACCCCGCGAGGGGCCGGCCGGCGGTCGGACGTCGAAGGTGACCCCGTCAGGTCAACGGCCGGTAGAACGGGCGGTCCGGGGCGAGGTTGTGGGAGTGCACCGTGACGTCCTCGCCCCTGAGGTACGCCAGCATCCAGTCGCCGAACGTCAACTCGTAGGACACGAACTCCAGCGTGTCCGTCTCCAGCACGCCCACGCCCCACGGCATCGAGGGCTCTTCGGGCACCCGCAGGAAGACGAACTCGCGCGTGGTGGCCGTGGCGACCGGCAGCAGTTCGCCGGGGCCCGACCCCGCCGGGGCCGGAAGGAACTCCGCCTCGTCCTCGTCGCGCCAGAGTTCGAGCGACTCCTGGATCTTCTCGCCCAGGTTCCTGATCGGATGCCCGGGGTGCTCCAGGTACAGCTGCTCGTTGATCTCCACCGGGCCGTAGGCGTCGGTGAAGGCCCGGAAGTCGGCGGGGAGGGAGACCCCGAGGTCCTGCTCCAGCCGCGTCCAGGGCGCCGGATCGGACCAGTTGAAGCGCGGCTCTCCCAGCAGTGCCCTGAGCTCGTCGAGCGTCGCCATCGCGCCCTCCCCTTCCGTGCGGACCAGGTCGAAGGCTACGGCTCGCCACTGACACGCGGGGTCGGCGCCCCGCGCGGGAAGTCGGCTGGGGCCGAATCCTGACGCGCGGCCTCGCGCTCCCGTCTAGGCTTCCACCCGCCCTGGCCGGGGGACGGGCCTCCGGTCTGACCGGGCGTCAACCATCGCGAGGAGCCGCCGTGATACTGGAACTGCGCACCTACCGCCTCAAGCCGGGCACGCGCGCCGACTTCGTCCGGGTGATGGGCGAGGAGGCCGTCCCGCTGCTGCGGGCGGCGGGCATCCGGGTTGTCGACCACGGGGCGTCGCTCGTGGACGAGGACGGGCACGAGGAGGCGTACCTGATCCGGGCGTTCGACTCGATCGAGCAGCACCGCGCGCAGGAGGACGCCTTCTACGGCAGCGAGGTCTGGCGGCAGGGCCCGCGGGAGGCGATCGTCTCCCGCATCGAGAGCCTGCACTCGATCGTGGTCGAGGTCGTCGACGACGCGGCCGAGGTCTTCAAGCGCTCCTGACCGCTCCTGACCGCCTTGGCCGCCCCTGGCCGCTCCCGGCACCCTCAACCCCGGGGCCAGGGGCGGCCGTCGATCCGTTCGATGCCGGTGTTGAAGCGGCGCAGGTACGCCGCGAAGGTGGCTATGTCCTCCTCCGGCCAGTCCGCCATCACCAGGTCGAGCGCCCGGACGTGCGCCTCGCGCTCGTCGTCCAGCCGGCGCCGGCCCTCCTCGGTCAGGCGGAACTTGCGGGCGATGCCGCCGTCCGGATCCGGGATGCGGTCGAGGAGCCCGGCGGTGGTGAGCGCCGCGGTCTGGCGGTTGAGCGTGGAGACGTCCAGCCCGAAGGCGTCGCTGAGCTGCCCGATCGACATGGGCCCCTGGGTCGCGACGCGGCTGAGCAGGATGTAGGCGCTGCGTTCGAGCTGGCTGCCCTCGGGGCGGCGGTCGTCGACCTGGTTGAGGTCGCGGTGCCGGGCGAACACCAGGAACTCGAGGGCTACCTCGTGCGTGGGGCCGGCCATGTCGAAGTCCCTTCATCACCGCGTTGACCTGCGGGTTCTTCGTCGATCACGTCCAGTATGCCAGAGATGTGTGCATCCCACACGATGTGCATGGCGCACATCGTGTGTAGCCTGAGCAGAGTGTGCTATCCGCACATGGTGTGCGAACTGCACACGCCTGCGTCCCCCGAATGCCCGAGGAGGCCCGTCATCAACGGCCCCGCCCCCACCGCCCGTACCGGTCCGATCGTGGCGACGCTCGCCTTCACCGGCACCGTCGCCGCGATCATGCAGACCCTGGTCACCCCGCTGATCAGCGAACTCCCGCAACTCCTGCACACCACCGCGTCCAACGCCTCCTGGGTCATCACCGCGACCCTGCTCTCCGCCGCCGTCTTCGTCCCGATCAGCGGCCGTCTCGGCGACCTGCTGGGCAAGCGGACGATGCTCATCGCCTCCTGCGTCCCGCTGCTGCTCGGCTCGGTGTTGTGCGCGGTGGCCGACTCCGTGCTGCCGATGATCACCGGCCGGGCGCTGCAGGGCATGGGCATGGGCCTGGTGCCGATCGGCATCAGCCTGCTGCGCGACGTCCTGCCGCCCGAGCGGCTCGGCTCGGCGATCGCGCTGGTCAGCGCCTCCATGGGGATCGGCGGCGGCCTCGGCCTGCCGATCGCGGCCGGCGTCGCCGACTACGCCAGCTGGCGCGTGCTGTTCTGGGGCACCGCCGTGCTGACCGTCGTCATCATCGGCATGCTCTGGACCGTCATCCCGGCCTCGACGGCCTCGCCCACCGCGGCCTCGCCCACCGCCGGTGGCCGCTCCGCCGGCCGCCGGTTCGACTTCGTCGGCGCGATCGGCCTGAGCATCGGTCTGGTCTGCCTGCTGCTGCCCGTCTCCAAGGGCGGCGACTGGGGCTGGGGCAGCACCCGCACCCTCGGCCTGTTCACCGCCTCCGCCGCGATCCTGATGCTCTGGGCCCGCTGGGAGCTGCGCGTGACCGAGCCGCTGGTCGACCTGCGGGTCACCGCGCGCCCGCGGGTGCTGCTGACCAACGCCGCCTCCGTGCTGGTCGGCTTCGGCATGTACGCCCAGGCGCTGATCATCCCGCAGCTGCTCCAGCTGCCGGAGGCCACCGGCTACGGGCTGGGGCAGTCGATGCTGGCGATGGGCCTGTGGATGGCGCCCGGCGGGCTGATGATGATGGTCGTCTCCCCGCTCGGCGGCAAGCTGTCGGCCGCCCGCGGGCCCAAGTTCACCCTGGTCGCCGGGGCGCTGACGATCGCCGTCGGGTACGGGCTGGCGCTGCCGCTGATGGGCTCCACCTGGGGCGTGCTGGTCGTCACGATCGTCTGCAACAGCGGTGTGGGCCTCGCCTACGGCGCGATGCCCGCGCTGATCATGAGCGCGGTGCCGCTGACCGCGACGGCCTCGGCGAACAGCTTCAACACCCTGATGCGCTCGCTGGGCACCTCGGTGTCCGCCGCCGTGATGGGCGTGGTGCTGTCGCAGCTGACCGTCACCCTCGGCAGGCACACCCTGCCCTCGGAGGGCGGCTTCCGGGTCGGCCTGGTGATCGGCTGCGTCGTCGCGCTGATCGCGGCCGCCGTCGCCGCCGTCATCCCCGCGCCGCCGGGGCCGCAGCTGCGCGCCGTCCCCGCCCAGGAGACGGCGGGCGCCGACGCGGGGGGCGCCGACGTGGGGAAGCCGGCCACCGCCTGAGCCCCGCGCCCGGGGCCCCGTCCGGGCCCGGGCGGGTCCCGTCCGGCTCCGGTCGGGCCGCCTCCGCGCGGGGCGGCCCACTCGGACGGGTCAGGAGCTGTCGCTGTGGAGCGGGATGTTGCCAAGCATGGGGACGTACGGGCCCCTCGGCCGCCGAACACCGACCAGGAGAGGGATCCTCGGTGCGTGAACTCCACAGTCCCCCCAGCCACGGCCGAACCGGCCACCGTCCGCTGCCCGGCCGTCGCGCGGGCGGTGACGGGCGAGCGGGCCGGAGCTGGACACCGCAGCGCACGGTCGCGCTGATCGTGGCGGCGTCCGGCGCCGTCGTGCTCGCGGCCTGCGGCAGCAGCCCGTCGGGCACGGCGGCCGGTTCGCCGACGGCCACCCCGCCCAACACGAGCGCGTTCTCCGGCCAGCCGCCCTCCGCCGTCGCCTCCGCCGCGGAGTCGCTGCTGGCCTCGGCGTCGGCCGCGGCCGCCTCGGCCTCGGCGGCCGCCTCCGAGGCCGCCGCCTCGCTCTCCGCGAGGGCGTCCGCCTTCGGGGCGTCCGTGTCGGCCCAGCAGTCCGCGACCCAGGAGAAGGCCGCCTCGGTGCTCAGCGGGGTGACGGACGGCGGCAACGCGCAGGGCGACATCACCATCACCGGAGTCCCGCGGCAGAACACCGGGGGCCTGCACGCCGTGGTCGTCACGATCCAGAACCCGGGGCCCAACGCGGCCTCCTACGCGGTCCAGGTCGACTTCACCGACACTGGCGGCAGGACCGTGGACAGCGCCATCGTCGGAGCCGAGAACGTCCCGGCGAACGGCAAGGCCCAGCCCGTCGCCTTCAGCCGGCAGCCGGCCGACAAGACCCTGATCCCGGTGGTGGTCAAGGCCGTCCGCTACTGACGCGGCCCGTCCGTCGTCCGCCGCGCGATCCCGCACCCGGCTGCGGACGTCGCGCGGCGGGCGCCCGAGCACCTCCCGCACGGTGCCGGTCACCCGCTCGGTTCCGAACGTCCTCCGGGCCTGCGCCGCGGTGAGGCCCTGCGCGTCCCCCGTGGCTCAGGGCCGCCCGGCCGGCGCCACGAGTCGGAGCCACCCGCGCCGGTGAGCCCGCGCTTGCGCCGACTCGCCGTGGACGCCCGCGATCCCGCGGCCCACGCCCGGGTTACGTCACGCCGTCGCCGGGTTACGTGACGCCGGCGGCTCGCCGCTCAGGTGACGCCGTCCGTCTGTTCCCGTCGGCGGGTCCGGTAGGCGCGGGAGCGGCAGCGGGGCGAGCAGTAGCGGGGCGGTCGGCCGCCCGGGCGCCGGCCGTCGGGGGAGGGGGCGGGTGCCGGTAGTGGTCCGTCACAGGCGGGGCAGGCCGCCGTCGGTGCGGGCTCGGTCGGTGCGGGCTCGGTCGGTGCGGGGGTCCCCGGTGCGGGCGTCTCCGGCGCGGGTTCGTCGGTTCCGGCGGTGGGGGTGGCGGGTGCCGGGTGCGAGGTCAGGCCCAGTCGCTCCGCGACCACGCCGGCCTCGAAGCGGCTGTGGGCGCCGAGGCTGTCCAGCAGGTCCGAGACGTGCCGGCGGCAGGTGCGCAGGGAGATGCCGAGGCGGCGGGCGATGGACTCGTCCTTGAGGCCCTTCGCGAGCAGCACCAGGATGCTCTGCTTCATCGTCTTGGTGACGTCGTGCGCGGCCTGCGGGCCGCTGGCGAACGGGGTCGCGTTCTCCCAGTCCCGTTCGAAGACCGTCAGCAGGTAGCTGATCAGGTCGGGCTCCCGGATGATCAGCGCGCCGCCGGAGCTGGCGGGCAGCAGGGCCAGCGTGCCGTCGACGATGATCAGCTGCGGCAGCACCTCCGGCAGCGTCCGGATCTCCGCGCCGGCCTCGATGAGCTGCTCCGCGTGCACCCGGGTGGGCTGGTCGAAGCGGGTCGCGTGCTGGTAGAGGCTCCGCATCCGGACGCCCCGGTCGAGCAGCTCCAGGTCGCGCGGCAGCGCCTCACGCAGGGCGGCGGGGGAGAACGCTCCGCCGTGCTTGGAGACCAGCACCTCGCTGCGGCAGGAGTCGATCACGTCGGCGAGCATCGAGCGCACCGCGAACTTGTCCGGCAGGCGGTCGATGGTGCCCTGCGGGAAGGCGTGTTGGCGGGCCTGGAGGTAGACGGGCACCAGCGCCGCGAGGCCGTCGCGCTGCTGCTGGACGAGCCGCCGCTGCTCGCGCAGGGCCTCCTCCCGGGCGCGCAGGGCGGTGTCACGGGCGGAGAGCAGCTGCGCGGTCGCGGCCTGGGGGCTGACGGGCCGCCAGGCGATCGGGCCGCCGCAGGTGGGGGCCTCGCCCGCGGGGGTCTCGCCCGCGGGGCCGTCGGGTGAGCGCAGCTCCTGGAAGAGGCAGGCCCCGGTGAGCTGCCGGACGGCCGCCTCGCACTCCGCCAGGCTCAGGTCGGTCTCCGACGCCGCCCGCGCCAGGGTCGCCGGGGTGAGCTGCTCGTTCACCACCGTCCAGCGGTAGAGGGTGACGGCGCTGCTGTCGAGTGCGGGTACGTCGACGGTCGGATCGGGGCCGGTCTCGGGGTCCATCGCATGCCTCCTAAAGCTGCCAGGCAGGCTCATGATCCCTTGCGGGGGATGCCGTGGCCATCCGCCGCCTGGCAGGGTGGCGAGCACGGGCCGGGCGCTGCGGCGGGAACCGCGGAGAGGTCCGGAACGTGTGGAACTGTCCCCCGAAGTGATGGGAGTTGTCGGCATGCGAGGAATCGTGACGCGGACCCTGGCCGCGGTCGCGCTGGGCGCCGCCGCCTGGTTGGGCGGGGTGTCCCCGGCCGGTGCCTCCGTGTTCGACGATGCGACGCCGACGGGCTCGGGCGCGGGTGCGAGCTACGGGCAGGGCGGCCACAGCTGCGTCGCGACGACGGCCTGGGGCGACGCCTGGTGCCCCGGCAAGCCGCTGAGCTGACCGGCCGCGGCGCGACTTCCGTCTCCTCGACCCTCCTCCCGGAAAGGGAGCCTGTCATGCACATGGCCCTGAAGCGTTCCGTCCGTACCGCCACCACCGCCACCGGCCGGGCCGGCTCGACTGCCTCGTCCGCTGCGTCCGCCGCCGGGTCCGCCGCCGGGTCCGCCGCGTCCGCGAGCCGCTCCGGCCGCTGAGCCTCCCGGCGAAGTGGCGCGCCCTGCACGGGAAGTCGGCAGAGTCGACTTCCCGTGCAGGGCGCGTTGCCGATTCCGGCGGTTCGGCGGTCCGGCGGTTTGTTCGTCCGTTTGTCCGTCCGTCCGGCCGTCCGCGCGCTCAGCGCAGTCGCGAGGAGGACAGGATCGACGCCAAGTGCGCGACCACCATGCCCCAGGTGATCACCGTGATGCCCGCGAGCGTCCAGCGCGTCGCGTCCAGGTTGCCGAGCCCCGTGTCCACCGCGGCCGCCGCGAGCAGCACCAGCGAGGCCTCGATGCCGTTCGTCACCCGGTGGATCTTGAACACCGAGGCGAGCCTGCGGGCCGTCGCGATGCCCTGGGAACGCGGCTGCGTCGACTCCTCGGTCGCCGGGAGCTGCCCGCTGCGGGCCCGGGCCACGTCCACCAGGTCGGTCGAGGCCTTGAGCAGCACCACGCCCAGCGCGGCCGCCAGCCCCGCCGACACCCACAGCTCCGACCCGCCGCGCGCCGCCCGTACGCCCGCGCCGATCATCAGCGCGGCGTCCGCCAGGTAGGCGCCGAGCCGGTCCACGTACACCCCGGCCATGCTGAACTGGCGCTTCCAGCGCGCCACTTCGCCGTCCACGCAGTCGAACAGCAGGAACAGCTGGAACAGCACGGCGGCCAGCACCGCGCCGGTCAGGCCCGGGATCAGCAGGGCCGCACCGCCGCCGACCCCGCACACCACCATCACCCAGGTGAGGGTGTTCGGCGACACCGAGGTGCGCACCAGCTGCCGGGTCGTCCGCAGCGAGATCGCCCGCATGTACATCCGGCCCGCCCAGTGCTCGCCGTTGCGGCTCTGAAGCTTGGCCTGCGGCTGGCACACCTCGCGCAGCTCGGCGAGCGCCGGAGCAGCCACCATGACGACTTCCCTCCACCTGTCCTGAAACGATCACCACAGGCTACGGCCTCCGGGGGAACGCCCCGACCGGGTGGGGCGCCGGTGGTGGTACGGCAGGTGTCCACCGGTGGAACGTCTGTCGCGGACGGCTTCCGGAGGGGTGCGGGGCGGTGTGCGGGGCGGTGCGGGCGGCGGTCTGAACGGCGGCGTGTACGGCGGCGTGTGAAGCGGTGAAAACCGGTGGGCCGCCCGAGCGGGCCGGGCTAGGCTGCGCGGGTTCGCCGGAACCCGAAGCCCCGGGGCCGACCGCTCGCCCCCGACCGCCCGCGCCCGCACGCCCGCGCGCCGGTCGACGCGGTCCGCGCGGTCCCGGAGCAGAACGAGGAGCGCAGATCCATGGTGACCACGGGCGGCCCGTCCCAGAGCCCCGACCTGGCCCGACTGCTGGCGGACCACCGCCCGCACGGGCCGGTGGAGACCGCCGACCACGAGCGGGCCCGCCGGCTCCTCGACGTCGCCGACGCCTGGAACAGGGGCACCTTCCCGCTCCACTTCACCGCCTCCGCGCTGATCGTCCACCCGCCCACCCGCCGCGTCCTGCTGCGCTGGCACGTCCGTCAGCAGGCCTGGCTGCACGTCGGCGGCCACGGCGACCCGGGGGAGACCCGGCCGCTGGACATCGCCCTGCGCGAGGGCCTGGAAGAGACCGGCCTGACCGACCTCACCCCCTGGCCCGGCCCGGCCCTCGTCCACCTCGCCGTGGTGCCCGTCCCCGCCTCGCCCGCCGAACCCGCGCACCAGCACGCAGACCTGCGCTTCCTGCTGGCCACCGGTACCCCGGAACTGGCCCGGCCGGAGAACCCGGCGTCCCCGCTGGAGTGGCTCACTGTCGAGGAGGCCGGGCGACGGACCACCGAGGAGAACCTCCGTGAGACCCTCGACCGCGCTGCCCGCCTGCTGCCGCCCGCCTGGCCGACTCCGGCCTGACCGATTCCCGCCTGACCGACTCCGGCCTGACCGGCTCCGGCCTGACCGATTCCCGCCTGACCGACTCCGGCCTGACCGGCTCCGGCCTGACCGACTTCCGCCGCTGCCCGCCTGACCGCCCCCTGCCGCCCGACCGACGTCCCCTGGAGACCACCGGATGCACACCGACCAGACCCTGATCTTCGACGCCGACGACACCCTCTGGGAGAACAACGTCCTCTTCGAGCGGGTCATCGACGGCTTCCTGAACTGGGTCGCCGCCCCGGCCGAGCACGTGCGCACCAGGGCCCTGCTGAACGAGATCGAGGCCGCCAACTCCGCCACCCTCGGCTACGGCGCCACCGTCTTCCGGCAGAGCCTCGCCGACTGCCTGCAGCAGCTCAACAGCCGCACCCCCACGGCCGACGAGCAGGCCCGCATCGACGACCTGCTCACCCCGCTGACCAGCCGCGACGTCGAACTGATCCCCGGCGTCGCCGACACCCTGGCCGCCCTCGCCGACCGCCACCACCTGCTCCTGCTCACCAAGGGCGACCAGGACGAACAGCAGCGCAAGGTGACCGAGTCCACCATCGACCACCACTTCCTGGGCATCCACATCGTCGCCGAGAAGTCGGTCGACACCTACCGGCAGCTCACCACCGACCTCGGCCTCGACCCGGGCCGGACCTGGATGATCGGCAACTCGCCCAAGTCCGACATCGCCCCCGCCCGCCGGGCCGGCCTGCGCACCGTCTTCATCCCGCACGAGCACACCTGGGTGCTGGAGCACACGGAACTCGGCCCCGACGAGGCGACGCTGCAGCTCGGGGCCTTCCCCGAGCTGCTGCGCCACTTCTGACGGATCGTCAGCCCATCATCGAGGCCGCCGGGACGGGCGTCCCGTCCCGGTGCAGCCACGCCCGCTCGGCGGCCGACCAGACGCCGGTCGTCAGCAGGTAGAGCACGGCGGCCACCGGCACCAGCGCCGCGAACAGCACCGACCCGAACGACAGGTACGGCAGCAGCCCCGCCCCCGGCTGCGCCGGAGCCTTCGCCGTTGTCGCTGTCGCTGTCGCTGTCGCTGCCGCCGCCGTCGCGCGCCGGGCCCGGCGGAAGTTGACGACCCCGACCGCCGCCAGTCCGGCGAACAGCACCCCGAACACCGCCCACTGCCCGGCGCCGTGCGCGCCGGTGACGTGCAGGCCCAGCGGCACGCCGAACAGGGTGTGGTCCAGCAGGTCGTTCGGGGTGGTGAACAGGCGGTACATCACCGAGAAGAACGGGATCTGCACCAGCACCGGCAGGCACCCCGCGAACGGCGACACCTGCTCCTTGCGGTACATCTCGGCCATCGCCTCCCGCAGCTTCTCCGGCCGGTCCCGGTGCTTGTGCTGCAGCGCGGTGACCTTCGGCGCCAGCCGCGCCCTGGCCTTCTCCCCGCGCGCCGCCGCCCGCGCCAGCGGATGCAGCGCCAGCCGGACGGCGACGGTGAACAGGACGATGGCCAGTGCGGTCGGCACCAGGTGGGCGACGGCGGCGACGACGGCGTGCGCCACGGCGACGGCCGGGTCGAGAACGGCGAGTACGGACATGGTGAAGCGAGCCCTCCGGGGTCTCAGGACATGAGTGATCGGCGGAGGACGGCCACGAAGAACGTCTTACGGTCCTACGGTCCTGCGGAAGACTCGCGGAAGACCGGCGGAAGAGGGTTTACGCGGCCGCCGGGGCCGCTCCCGGCGCCCTGGGGCGTCGCCTGCCCCGGGCGTCCGGATCACGCTGCGGAAGGAACGCCGTACCGAACGCCCGACGCCGCAGCACCCCGCTGCGCACCGCCGCCGGTGCCCGCGCCCCCAGCAGCCGCGCCCCGGCCAGTGCCCCGGCGACCGCCCCGGCCACCAGCGCCACGGTCGCCACGGCGGCAACCGACGCCAGCGTCCCGCTGTCGGCCACCAACTCCCCGGTCAACACCCGGAGCAGGCCCAGCAGCATCGCGACCACGGCCACGGCGCCCTCCCCCTCCCGGTGTCCTCGGCTCCCTGATGTACCAGCACGACGATCCTACGAGCCGCAGGGTTCCCGCCCGTCGGGGATTTCCCCGGCGGTGCATCCCCACCCGCGCCCGCGCCCGGCGACGCCCCGTTTCCGTTCGTGATCGAAGGTGCCCTTCCCGGCCCGGGGATGGGACGTGCAGAGGGTGTAGCCAGCGGGGCTACACGGGGCTACCTTGGAAGGGTGAAGACGATTACCCAGCGGGAGTTCCGGAACAACTCCGCCGCGGTGATGGACGCGGTGGAGGCGGGGGAGACCTTCCACATCACCAGGAACGGGGTCGAGGTCGCCGAGCTGCGGCCGGTGTCCGGGCGCCGGCGACTCACGGCGGAGGAACTGGTGGCGCGGCACGTGAAGCTGCCGCGGGTGGACTACCAGCAGATGCGCAAGGAGGCCGAGGAGTACTTCGGGCCCGAGGAACTGGTGGGGGACGAGGGCGACGACCCGTTCGAGCGGCGGCGTGGCTGAGCGCCGCAGGGCGCCCCGGCGACGGCCGGCCGGGGTGCTGGACACCTGCGTGTACATCGACCTGGCGCTGCTCAGCCCGTCCGACCTGCCGGCCGTACCGGAGCTGACCGCGATCACCTTCGCCGAGTTGCAGCAGGGCGTGTCGATGGCCAGGGACCCGGCCAGCCGGGCGGCCCGGCTGGAGGTGCTGGGCGCGGCGATGGCGGACTTCGACCCGCTGCCCTTCGACGCGGCCGCCGCCGCCCGCTACGGGACGCTGGTCACCCTCACCATCGCCGCGGGGCGCCAGCCGCGCCCGCGCCGGATAGACCTGATGATCGCCGCGGTGGCCTCGGCCCACGGACTGCCGCTGTACACCCGCAACGTGGCGGACTTCCGGGGGCTGGGCTCGGCGGTGGAGGTCATCGGGGTGTGAGGGCGGCCGTCCCGCTGCGCTCCACCTCGTCCGCCAGGGCCGTCGCGGCCTTCATCGCGGCCGGGCGCCGCCGGGTCCGGGCGAGCACCTGCTCGCGGCCCCCCTCGGGGAGGGCGGTGACCTCGAAGTGCGGGCGGCCGGTCAGCTCGATGAACAGCCAGCGGAAGGCCAGGAACAGCACGACGACCGCGGTGACGGCGATCTCCATGAAGGGGATGACGGCGAGGACGTTCAGCAGCTTCTCGCCGGAGCCGCCCCTCGCGGGCTCCCGGTACCGGAACGGCCGCTCGATCGCGATCAGGACCGGCAGGCCGTCCGGCCCGGCCACCTTCACGCACCCGGCGAAGCCGGTCTTGTCCCCGCGGGCCCAGGCCTTCCGCTGCAGCGCCATCGCTCCGGCGCTCTCACGCTCGCTGAACTGCCGGTCCCGCTCCTGGTCCTGGCGGATCCGCTCCTCGTCCGCGGCCTTGCGTGCGGCCCGCCGCTCCCCCCGGGTGCTCATGGCGATCATCGTAGGAGTTCGGTTCAAGGGAGGGTGGAGCGGGCCGGAGGAGCGGCCGTCCGTCAGCCCAGGCGGACCGCCGTCCCGGTCGCGGCGGAGGCGCGGGCGGCCTCCAGGACGGCCAGGGCGGCCACCGCGTCGCGCGGGTCGACCGGGGGTGGGGTGCCCGGGGTGGCCAGGGTGGCGGCGACGCCCCGGTAGAAGGCGGGGTAGTCGCCCGGGTCGGTCGGCAGCGAGATCGCGGACTCGTCGGTGCCGAGGGTGCCGTAGTACGCGGGCTGGTCGGCGCCCCAGGGGCGGGTGCCGTCCGGGCGCAGCCCCGCCCGCAGGTCGGCCTCCTGTGGGTCCATGCCGGGCTTGACGTAGCCGGCGGTGTCGCCGAGCACCCGCAGCCGCGGGCCGATCAGCGGGGTGATGGCGCTGGTCCACAGGTGGGAGCGGGTGCCGGAGGCGTGGGTGAGGGCCAGGAACGCGTCGTCGTCCACCACCGCGCCGTCGCGCCGCACGTCGATCTCCGCGTACACCGTCTCGACCGGCCCGAACAGGGTGAGCGCCTGGTCGACCAGGTGGCTGCCCAGGTCGTACAGGGTGCCGCCGACCTCGGCCGGATCGGCCAGCTCCCGCCAGCCCGGCTTGGGCTTGGGGCGGAAGCGCTCGAACCGGGACTCGAAGCGGTGCACCCGGCCGAGCGCGCCGCCGAGCACGAGGCGGCTCGCGGTGAGGAAGTCGCCGTCCCAGCGCCGGTTGTGGAAGACGGAGAGCAGGACGCCCCGCTCCTCGGCGAGCCGGCACAGCTCCAGCGCCTCGGCGGCGGTGCCCGCCAGCGGCTTGTCCACCACGGTGGCCAGG
The DNA here is from genome assembly GCF_043201465.1 of Kitasatospora sp. NPDC048298. NCBI lineage: Bacteria > Bacillati > Actinomycetota > Actinomycetes > Kitasatosporales > Streptomycetaceae > Kitasatospora > Kitasatospora sp. NPDC048298. The sequence goes on along the minus strand of NZ_JBICYZ010000041.1, from coordinate 68,695 downwards.
CCGGCCCGCAGGGCGGCGCGGGCGAGCGGCGCGTGGGTGCGGTTGGGCGAGGCGATGACGACCAGGTCGAGCGCGTCCGGGTCGGCGAGCAGCTGCTCGGGCGTGTCCACGGCACGGGCGCCCGGGTGCTCACGCGCCAGCTGGGCACGCCGCTCGGGATTGGCGGTGACCACGGCGTCCAGCCGCAGGCCCGGCGTGGTGGCGATCAGAGGCGCGTGGAACGCGGAGCCGGCCAGGCCGTAGCCGACCAGGCCGACGCGGAACGGACCGGAGCTCGTCTTCGGGGTCATGCGCCTACTCAATCACGGGGCGCCCGCTTGCTCCCGGTTTGGTGCACGGGGGCCGGGGAGCGCGGGTGGGGAGTGCCGGGGACGTTCCGGTGGGCGGGACGTTCTGTCCCCGGACACCCGGGCGGATTAGGCTGTGCCGCGTCAGGGCCCTCGTACTACGCACGACGTTGCAACACTTCGGGAGACACGCACGTGGCAGACCGCAAGCCCATCGAGTCCTGGCTGACCGACATGGACGGGGTCCTCATCCACGAGGGCACTCCGATCCCCGGGGCGGAGGAGTTCCTGCGCAAGCTGCGGGAGTCCGGCAAGCCCTTCCTGGTCCTCACCAACAACTCCATCTACACCCCGCGCGACCTCAGCGCCCGGCTCGCGGGAATGGGGCTGGAGGTGCCCGAGGAGTGCATCTGGACCTCCGCCCTGGCCACCGCCAAGTTCCTCAAGAGCCAGCGGCCGAACGGGACCGCGTACGTGATCGGCGAGGCGGGGCTGACCACCGCGCTGTACCAGGCCGGTTACGTGCTCACCGACAACAACCCCGACTACGTGGTGCTCGGCGAGACCCGCACCTACTCCTTCGAGGCGCTCACCAAGGCGATCCGCCTGATCAACCAGGGCGCCCGGTTCATCTGCACCAACCCGGACGAGACCGGCCCCTCCACCGAGGGCGTGCTGCCGGCCACCGGCTCGGTCGCGGCCCTGATCACCAAGGCGACCGGGGTCGAGCCGTACTTCGTCGGCAAGCCCAACCCGCTGATGATGCGCGAGGCGCTGAACACCGCCGGGGCCCACTCCGAGACGGCCGTGATGATCGGCGACCGGATGGACACCGACATCGTCGCGGGCATGGAGGCCGGCATGGAGACCATTCTGGTGCTCACCGGGCTGACCTCCGCCTCCGACGTGGAGCGCTTCCCGTACCGGCCGGGCCGTGTGGTCCAGTCGATCGCCGACCTGATCGAGCTGATCTAGGGGCGTCCTCGCCCCGGCAGCCCTCTGGCCGCCGCGGTTCTGTCGTGGGCCCCGTTCCGGCCGGTCGCCGGGGCGGGGCCGCTTCGTACCCGCGGGGAGGGGCGGGCGGCCGCTTCGTCCCCGCGGGCCCGCGACCGGCTCCGGGGACGTGAGTTGTCGGTGGGGCTGTGTAGCGTTCGGGGTGAAAGAGGGCGTGCGGCGCAGCAGCCGCGGTGTGGGAGGTAGATGTCGTGACGGACACGGTCGAGGCGGGCGTGGTCGAGGCCGGCGCGGGCGGCGGGCTGGAGCTGCCCGAGTCCTGGCGCGAGGTGCTGGGCGCCGAGACGGAGAAGCCGTACTTCGCCGAGCTGGCGGCCTTCGTGGCGGCCCAGCGCGCGGAGCACGAGGTGTTCCCGCCGAGCGGCCAGGAGTTCGCCGCGCTGGAGGCCACCCCGTACGACAAGGTCCGGGTGCTCGTGCTCGGCCAGGACCCGTACCACGACAACGGCCAGGCCCACGGCATGAGCTTCTCGGTGCTGCCGGGCACCAAGACGCCGCCGTCGCTGCGCAACATCTTCAAGGAGCTGGACGCCGACCTGGGCATCCCCGCCCCGGACAACGGCTACCTGATGCACTGGGCCGAGCAGGGCGTGCTGCTGCTCAACGCGGTGCTCACGGTCCGCGCGCACGAGGCCAACTCGCACAAGGCGAAGGGCTGGGAGAAGTTCACCGACGCCGTGATCAAGGCGGTGAGCGACCGCGAGGAGCCGGTCGTCTTCGTGCTGTGGGGCAACTACGCGAAGAAGAAGCTGCCGCTGATCGACACCGCCAAGCACGTGGTGGTGCAGGGGGCGCACCCGTCGCCGCTGTCGGCCAAGCTGTTCTTCGGCAGCCGCCCGTTCTCCCAGATCGACACCGCGCTGGACTCCTTCGGCGCCGAGGCGATCGACTGGCAGGTGCCGAACCTGAAGGAGGCGTGAGCCTCGGCTCGAGCACCTCGGTGTGAGCACCCTGGTTCGAGCACCTCGGTTCGAGTGCTGGTGGCCGTGGGCCGGACGGGTTCGATGTCCCGTTCGACCACGGCCACTTGGCGTTCAGCGACGGTGGCCGTCGGCCGGTACCGGGTGTGCTTAGCTGGTGCCGACCGGTCGCCGGACCGGTCCGGGGAGGGGCGTCACGTGCACGGGCTGGGGCGGACGGGGACGTTGCGGTGGGCCGTGGGGGCGCTGCTGGCCGGGGTGATGGCCGTCGTTTCCGGCTGCAGCGGGTCGGACGGCGGCACGCCGGGCGCCGTCGCGAGTTCGGGGCCGGGCGGGGGTGGAGGCGAGGGCGTCGGCGCGGGTCAGGGCGGGGGGTTCGCCCAGCTCCCCGGGCAGGCCTTCTACGTCTCCGACCGGACCAACGCCGCCCACCAGGTGACCGCGCTGCGCGGCCAGGGCCGGACGGCGGAGGCCGACGAGCTGCAGCGGATCGCCGCCCAGCCGTCCTCGCAGTGGCTCGGCGAACAAGGCGCCCGGGAGATCGCCGAGCAGGTGAGCCGGCAGGCCACCGAAGCGGGCCGGACGGCGGTCTTCGTCGCGTACGACATCCCGCACCGCGACTGCGGCCAGTACTCGGCCGGCGGCGCCCCCGACGCGGCCGCCTACCGGGCCTGGATCACGGGCGTCGCGCAGGCCCTCGGGGACCGCAGGGCCTGGGTGGTGCTGGAGCCGGACGCCGTCGCGCACACCCTGGACGACTGCGGGATCAAGGGCGACCTCGCCGCCGAGCGGTACGGCCTGCTGGCCTTCGCCGTCCAGGAGTTGAAGAAGAACCCGAACGCGCGGGTCTACCTGGACGCCGGCAACCCGGGCTGGGCGCAGGACCCGGCGGAACTGGCCACCGCCCTGCGCAAGTCGGGCATCGCGGCGGCGGACGGCTTCGCCGTGAACGTCGCCAACTTCTACGACACCGACCGGAACGCGGCGTACGGCGCCAGTCTCTCCGCGGCCCTCGGCGGGAAGAACTTCGTCATCGACACCAGCCGCAGCGGCAACGGGGCGCTGGGCGGCGCCTCCTGGTGCAACCCGCCCGGGCGCGCGCTCGGCGAGCGGCCGACCACCGGGACCGGCCGGCCCGGGGTGGACGCCTACCTGTGGATCAAGAACCCGGGGGAGTCGGACGGCGACTGCGGCCGGGGCGAGCCCCGGGCGGGCGAGTTCTGGCTGCCGTACGCGCTCGGGCTGGCGCGGGCGGCGCGCTGAGGGCGCTCGCTCCGCCGGGGCCGCCCCGTCTGCTCCGCCCGCGCCGTCTGCTCCGCCCGCGCCGTTTCTCGGGCGTCAGCCGGTGACCTGGATCCAGCGGGCGACCGACGGGGTGCCGGCGGCGTCCGTCAGGAACAGCATGTACCAGCCCGGCGGCAGCAGGTCGGCGCTGCCGGGCAGGGCGAGCGAGACGCCGTCCGCCGTCCGCCCGGTGACGTCCAGGGCCACCGAGCGCTGCTCGACGTCCGTCACGTGGGTCACCGAACTCGGCCGGATCAGCTTGGCGGTGGCGACCGCCTCCGGCCGAGCGGTACCGACCGTGACGGACCCGCCGAGCCTGGCCGTCCGCGGAACGGCACCGACCTGCGGGCGGTCACCGTGGTACAGGTACGGCGGGGTGTAGATCTCGATGCGCTGCTCGAAGCCGCCCGGCTGCGTCTCGGCCTTGTCCGCGAAGAGCGGGTTGGAGCCGAGCACGGCGACCCGGCCGTCCGGTAGCAGCAGCGCCTCGGAGTGGTAGTTGCGGCCGACGGTCGGCTCGGCGGCGGTACTGAAACTGTTCGAATCCGGGTGGTACACCTGCGCCTTGAGCAGGTCGCTGTCGCCGCGGCCGCGGTAGCCGCTGGATCCGCCGGTGGTGAAGACGGTGTCGTCCGGGAGGATCACGCTGTTGAGGTAGCGGGTGCCGCCGGCCGGCAGGTCAGGACCCGGGGTGAAGACCGGTTTGGCGGAGGAGAGGTCCGCGATGTCGGTGCGGGCCGTGGACAGCGGGGACTCGCCGACGCCACCGCCGCCGAGCACCATCACCCGCTGCGCCTGCGCGGGCGGCAGCAGCACCGAGGAGGAGGTCTCGGTCAGGCCGGGGTCGCGCAGACCGGGGACGGGCTGGAAGGCCCCGTTCGAGAGGTCCCACAGGCCGGGCTCGCGGCCCTTGTCGCCGGGGCCGTAGCCGCCGTTGGAGCCGGAGTAGAAGAGCCGGCCGGAGGCGGTGAGGAAGATCGCCGGGTAGGTCGGGAAGTAGTGGTCGGGGCCCTTGGACCAGGACTTGGCCTTCGGGTCGTAGATCTCGTTGTCGTTGCCGTTGAGGATCTCCCCGGTGTCGTCCAGCCCGGAGACGGTGACTACTCGGCCGTCGCCCAGCCCGGTCAGCGTCGGGTACCAGCGGGCGTGGGCCATGTCGGTGACCGGCTCGTACAGTTCGGTGTCCGGGTTGAACTCGAAGGCGGAGCGGATGCCCTGGTACTCCTGCTTGTCCAGGGTCAGCTTCTCGTTCTGCCCGTACAGGTTGTGGGCGTCCGCGCCGCTCAGGCCCTTGATCCGGTACTGGGCGGGGGAGTCGGAGGCGTAGTCCGGGCCCGGGCCGACCGCCTCCACGTACACGTGCTGCTCGCCGGCGGTCACCACGGTCTGCTTGCCGGAGCCGGTCTTGGTCGCGGCCGGGACGGTCACCGCGGCGGTGCTGGCGTACTCGTGGCCGTTCGGGGCGACGAAGACGGTGCCCTTGGGGAACGTCCGGTCGTGCTCCGGGCTCTCGTTGCGCACCCGCATGACGCCGGCCGCCTTCTTCACGGCGCCGGCCAGCTTCTCGTAGCGCTGGGTGCCGCCGGCCACCAGGACGCGGCCGTCCGGCAGCGAGGTGTGGCCGCCGCAGAACATGTCGGCCGGGGTGGGGACCAGCTTGTAGGTGTTCTCGGCCGGGTCCCAGAGCAGGCTCTTGAAGGTGCCCGCGTTGAACTGCTTCTCGTCGTTGCCGGAGCCGGCCACGATCAGGACCTTGCCGGTGCGCAGCAGGGTCGCGTGCACGGCGTTGACCCGGAACTCGGCGGGCAGCGACAGGGTCTGCCAGTGGCCGTACTGCGCCTTGTACTCGGGGTGGTTGATCACGTAGTGGTGGTACTGCTCGGAGGCGAAGCCGAGGACGGCCGGCGCGTTCATCCCGGCCACGGTCAGTGCGACGGTGCTGCCGAGGGCGAGGCGCTTGGTGCGGCCGGCCTTGTGGATCTTCACGTGGGTGCTCCCCTCGGGAGGTCGTCAGTGGGTGGGTGTCAGGGGGTGTCCGGGCGGTACGGGAGCTCCGGGGGCTGCGGGGGCTGCGGGGGCTGCGGGGGGTAGGGGAGCTCCGGGGGGTACGGGGGCTGCGGGCGGTACGGAGGCTGTGGAGGCTCGGGGAGTTCGGGGATCGCGGGCGTGGCGCGGGCGGCGCTTCTCCAGGAGGACGCCAGGGGTCGAGGCCGGGCCGCCGGTGACGGTGAGGGTGGCGGTGGGGCGGGTCCGGCGGCGACGGACGGCGTCGCCGACGGTGATCAGGACCGGCAGGAGGGTGAGCAGGAGGGCGATCCAGGCCCAGGTGCGCATCGCGGCGTGGTCGTAGCCGGTGAAGTAGGAGGCGGTGATCGCGCCGCCGAACACCAGCGTCCAGAACAGGTGGAAGCGGAAGGCGCCGAGCCGGTCGGTACTGGCCGAGCGGCCCTTGGGCGTCACCACGAAGCGGCTGCGGCGGCGGACGAGTGCCTGGAGCAGCGAGGCCGCGTAGACCGGGCCGCAGAGCGCCGACATCACCATGCCGGCGACCCCGGAGGAGCCGGCCGGCTCGTGCGGGCTCACGTTGTGCTTGCGGTTCCAGGTGTAGAGCAGGAGTTGGAGCGCGGCGGCGTCGCTGTAGAGCATCATCCAGATCTCCGAGGAGACGTGCACGCCGGAGGCGCCGAAGCCCAGGTAGAGCACGCTGGACAGGCCGCCGAGCAGCCAGGTGAGCGCCGCCATCGGGTAGAAGCCCACCATCAGCGAGTAGTTGAGCAGCCGGCCGGGCGACAGCTTCCACAGCACCCGCCAGTACTGGGTGAGCAGGGTCTCGTAGGTGCCCCGGCTCCAGCGCAGTTGCTGGGAGAAGAAGTCGGTCCAGGAGGACGGCCCTTCGCCGACCGCCAGCACGTCCGGGGTGTACACGGACTTCCAGCGCTCCCCGGTCTCCGGGTTCCGGCTGCGGTGGAACTCCAGGCCGGTCGCCATGTCCTCGGTGATGGAGTCGTACAACCCGCCGATCGACTGGAGTGCCCGAATTCTGACGGCGTTGTTGGTGCCCACGAACATCGGTGCGCCGTAACGGTTTCCGGCGCGCTGGATGAGGGCGTGGAAGAGGTACTGCTGGCTCTCGGAGAACCTGGTGACGGCCGAGCCCGAGGTGCGGTAGTTCCCGTACACCTGGGGGCCGACCACGAATGCCACGTCCGGGTCGCGGAAGTAGCCGAGCATCCGCTCGCAGAAGTCCGGCAGCGGGACGTGGTCGGTGTCCACGGACACCCAGAACTCGTAGTCGTCGCCGTGGGCCTGGAGCCAGGCGTTGTAGTTGCCGTGCTTGGTCCCGGCGCGGAACCGGCCCTTCGGCCGGTTCCAGTGCGGGCGGCCGGCACGGCTGAAGTGGCGCACGCCCAGTTCGGTGCAGAGCGCCTGCATTGCAGGATCGTTTCCCTCGTCCAACAACCAGACGTCGTACGGTCCGTTGTGTCGCACGGCCCGGGCCGCGGTCAGCGTGGCCCGGACCATCTCGGGCGGTTCCTTGCCCGGCACGCAGGTGGTGAGGAAGGCGACCCGGGTCCCGGCCTCCGGTGTCACCGGGACCGGGTCGCGGGCGACCAGCGTGGCGTGGGTGTTGGAGACGACGTTGACCAGCCGGAACACCTCGACCACGGCGATGATGCCGATCATCACCTTGTCGCCCAGGAGCACCAGGGCGTTCGTCTCGTCCAGCCGCTCGGGCCAGTGCTCCGGCAGTAGCAGCCAGACCAGCAGCACCGCCTCCACCACGGGGGCCGCCATCATCAGTAGGGCGGCGCGGATCCGGTGCGGCTCGCGGCGCAGCAGGCTGCGGTACCGGACGCGGTAGGGCGGTGCGGAGGGTGGGTCGTAGTCGTACGGGGCGGCCGTCGGGGCAGGGCCGTACGGGGAGGCGGCCGAGGTGGGGCCGTACGGGGCGCCGGGGGGTGGGTCGTACGGGGCGGCCGCGGGGGCGGGGCCGTAGCGGGCGGCCGGTTCGGGCCAGTAGACGCCGCCGCCGAGGTCGTCGTCCTCGTCCGGGTCGTACGCCGGGCCGGCGAGACGGCTGAAGTGGCCGTAGTCGTAAGGGGCTTCGGGAACGGGAACGGCGCTCAGGGTGGCCTCGTCCAGCTGCCCGGGACCTCGCCCGTGGGCCGTTCCGACGCCCTTTCGTCGTGAGAACGGCGGCGTGGTCATAGCTGCTCCCCCCGGAGTTCGCGCCTCGCTCGGCTCGCTAGGCTCGCTCGGCTTCTGCGTGGGCTTGCCTCGACTCGGAGCCGTCCGGGTGGAAGTGGAACAGGGCGGAACGGGGCGGAACCGGTCGGCGTCAGCTCGAATCGGCTGGGCCGTCCAGCGCATTCGGCGTGTGCGATCGGTTCCGTGGAGCGGCGGTGCGGCGGTGCGGCGGCTTCGAATTCGGGATCCCGATGCACTTTCCCGTTTCCCCTCCGGGCACGTCGGGATCCTTGGTCTCCTCAACTCTCCCTGAGCGCAACGGTGATCGCAACCAGTCCGGGAGATCGCCGCCGCCGAGGCATGAAGATGCCACGGTTCCCGACCGCAATGGCGGGGGTTGATGCTATTGCGGGGGAATCGGGTTCCGGGGTGGCTTGTGGGTGCTCAGCGGGTGATCCGCGAGTGGTCTGCGAGTGGTCTGTGGGTGGTTCGCGGGTGGTTCGCGGGGCAGCGGAACGGCCGGACCGTCCCTCAGGGGCGACCCGGCCGTCCGTACGGGAGCGGACTGCTCAGAGCGGGGGCAGCAGGGTGGCACCGGTCGCCGACCGGACCTCCGCGAAGTCCACGCCAGGAGCCGTCTCCACCAACCGCAGGCCCTCCGGGGTCACGTCGATCACGGCGAGGTCGGTGACAATCCGGTCCACAACTCCGCGCCCGGTGGCCGGAAGTGACAGTTCCTCGACGATCTTCGGCGAGCCGTCCCGGGCGGTGTGCTCCATCACCACGATCAGTCGACGGGCCCCGTGCACCAGGTCCATCGCGCCACCCATGCCCTTGACCATCTTGCCGGGGATCATCCAGTTGGCAAGGTCCCCGGCGGCCGACACCTGCATCGCGCCGAGCACCGAGACGTCGATCCGCCCGGCCCGGATCATGCCGAAGGAGACGGCGGAGTCGAAGTACGAGGCGCCGGGGGCGACCGTCACCGTCTCCTTGCCGGCGTTGATCAGGTCGGCGTGCTCGGTGCCCTCCTCCGGGAACGGGCCGACGCCGAGGATGCCGTTCTCCGAGTGCAGCACCACCTCGACGCCCGGCGGGAGGTGGTTGGGGATCAGGGTCGGCAGGCCGATGCCCAGGTTCACGTACTGGCCGTCGCGCAACTCGCGGGCGGCGCGGGCGGCCAGGGCGTTGCGCAGGTCGAGGGCGGGGGCGGCGGGGGTGCCCGTGGCGGGGGCGGGGTCGGCAGTCTCGATGGGCATCGGGTCAGGCCTCCTGGAGTGCGGGGCGGACGGTCCGGCGCTCGATGCGGCGGTCCTCGGGGTCGGCGGCCACCACCCGGTCGACGTACACCCCGGGCAGGTGCACCGCGTCCGGCGGGAGCTCGCCCGGTTCGACGATCCGGTCCGCCTCGACCAGGGTGATCCGGCCCGCCATCGCGCAGAGCGGGTTGAAGTTCCGGGCGGCGGCGTGGAAGACGCAGTTGCCGTGCCGGTCCGCCACCTCGGCCCGGACCAGCGCGAAGTCCGCCGTGATCGCCTCCTCCATCAGGTACCGACGGCCGCCGAACTCCCGCACCTCCTTCGGCGGGGAGGCCAGGGCCACCGAGCCGTCGGCCGCGTAGCGCCAGGGCAGCCCACCCTCCTCGATCTGGGTGCCGACCCCGGCCGGGGTGAAGAACGCCGGGATGCCGGATCCGCCCGCCCGCAGCCGCTCGGCCAGCGTGCCCTGCGGGGTCAGCTCCACCTCCAGCTCGCCGGAGAGGTACTGCCGGGCGAACTCCTTGTTCTCCCCGACGTACGAGGAGGTCATCCGGGCGATCCGGCCCGCCCGCAGCAGCAGGCCCAGCCCCCAGTCGTCCACCCCGCAGTTGTTCGAGACCACCCGCAGTCCGGTGGCACCGGAGTCCACCAGGGCGCCGATCAGCGTGCTCGGGATGCCGCAGAGGCCGAAGCCGCCGACGGCCAGGACCGCGCCGTCGGGGATGTCCCCGACCGCGTCGGCGGGGGAGTCCAGGACCTTGTCCAAGGGGTCACCTCGTGAGGGAGTGGGAGGAGGGGAGGAACGGAGGGCGGAGGGGTGGAGGGGTGGAGGGAGGAGGGGTGGAGGGAGGAGGGGGAGGAGGCGGGGAGGGCAGGCGGGGGACAGAAGGAAGGAGACGGCGGGGACGGGCAGGCGGTGGGACGGACGGGCAGGCGGGGAGGGGTGGCCGGCGGGCTCGGGAACCGCGCGGAGCCCACGGCCGTGCCAGGCCGGGCTGGGGTCCTGCCTGGGCCGGACCGGGTCGGACGCGCCGCTGGGGTGGCTGCTGCCGGACGGGCTCCGCGCCCCTCCACCGTCACCGGGCGGGGGCCGCCGCAGCCATGGCGGCCACCCCCATGGGTGGGCGCGGATTCGTGTCGGTGGGCCACACCTGTGAACCCGGGGGACGGCGACCGGCCGACGGTATGTCGGTTGCCACCACATCCTGGTGGGCTGATGCGTCGACCAGGCACATGTCGCTGCTCTCACCGCACACCTACGGTTCCCGCATCCACCCCGCCGCACCTCAGGAGTCGGTCACCATGCGCAGCTCGACAGCCCCCTCCAGGACCGCCTCCGGCGCCCGCCTGGGCGACTCCCTGACCGGCGGCCCGACCCGGAAGCTCGCCGCCCTCGCGGCCTGCGTCCTGCTCGCCTCGGGCTGCGCCAAGGCCGGCACGGCCGGGACGAGCGCGGCGGACGGTGGATCGAAGGGCCCGATCAAGGTCGGCCTGGTGTACTCCAAGACCGGACCGCTGGCCGCCTACGGCAAGCAGTACCTGGAGGGCTTCAAGGCCGGCCTGAGCTACGCGACCAAGGGCACCGGCGCGGTCGACGGACACAAGATCGAGTTCGAGGAGCAGGACGACGCCGGCGACCCGGCCAAGGCGGTGTCCGCCGCCAAGGACCTGATCGGCAAGGGCTACAAGGTGCTGGCCGGCTCCACCGCCTCCGGCGTGGCCCTCCAGGTCGGCCCGATCGCCGCCCAGAACAAGGTGCTCTTCATCAGCGGCCCGGCCGCGGCCGACAAGGCCACCGGGCTCAACAAGTACACCTTCCGTTCCGGCCGCCAGTCCTACCAGGACATCAAGACCGCGGCCTCGTTCGTCGGTGACGCCAAGGGCAAGAAGGTCACCGTGCTCGCTCAGGACAGCGCCTTCGGCCAGGCCAACGTGGCCGCCGTGAAGGCGGTGCTCGGCGCCGAGGGCGCGACGGTCGACCAGGTGCTCGCCCCGCCGAGCGCCACCGACCTCACCCCCTTCGCCACCCAGGCCAAGACCGCCAAGCCCGACCTGCTGTTCGTCGCCTGGGCCGGCGACACCGCCTCGGCCCTGTGGACGGCGCTCAACCAGCAGGACGTGTTCGCCGACACCAAGGTCGTCACCGGCCTCGACCTGGCCGCCTCCTACCCGCTGTTCGGCCCGGCCGGCGAGAAGATCTCCTTCCTGAACCACTACTTCGACGGCGCCGCCGGCACCCCGGTGGAGAAGGCCATGACCGACGCCGTCACCGCCGCCGGGGGGAAGACGGACATCTTCACCCCGGACGGCTTCACCGCCGCCCAGATGATCGTGCACGCCGTCGAGTCCAACCACGGCTCCGCCGACGACACTTCGGCCCTGGTCAAGGCCCTTGAGGGCTGGAGCTTCGACGGGGTGAAGGGGAAGACCACGGTCCGCGCCGAGGACCACGCCCTGCTCCAGCCGATGTTCCAGGTGCGGCTGACCGGCAATGGCGCCGCCGCCAAGCCCTCGGTGGAGAAGACCCTGACCGCGGACGAGGCGGCACCCCCGGTCACCCCGATGGCGGGCTGATCCCGATGTCCGCCCGTACCACCTCCACTCCTTCCGGCTCCTCCGTCGCGTCCGCCGCGTCCACGTCGTCCGTGCGTTCCTCCGCGTCCTCCTCTCCGGTGCTGCGACTGGACGGGCTCGGCTGGGCCGTCCGTGGCGTGCCGATCGTCGAGGACGTCTCCTTCTCGGTCGGCGAAGGCGAGTTCATCGCCTTCATCGGGCCCAACGGCGCCGGCAAGACCTCCCTGTTCAACCTGATCTCGGGCATCTACCCGGCGACCCACGGCAGCCTCCACCTCGACGGTGCGGACATCACCGCCGAGGCGGTGCACGCCCGGGCCCGCCGCGGGCTGGGCCGCACCTTCCAGACCTCCTCCCTCTGGCCGGGGATGACCGTCGCCGACCATGTCCGCCTGGCCGCCCAGGCGGCGGCCGGGCCGCGTGCCTCGTACCGGCTCTGGCGCCGCGCCGACCGCTACGAGCAGCAGTTGGCCGACACCTTGGAACGCACCGATCTCACCCACCGTGCGGACACCCTGGCCAGTGCGCTCTCGCACGGGGAGAAGCGCAAGCTGGAGCTGGCCGTCCTGCTGGTCTCCGAGCCCCGGCTGATCCTGCTGGACGAGCCGATGGCCGGTGTCAGCGCGGAGGAGGTGCCCGCTCTCACCGAGCTGATCCGCTCCGTGCACCGCGACCTGGGCCGGACCGTCCTGATGGTCGAGCACCACATGGACGTCCTGCTCGGCCTGGCCGACCGGCTCGCGGTGATGCACCACGGCACCCTGCTCGCCCTGGACACCCCCGAGGCCGTGATGGCCGACCCGACCGTGCAACAGGCCTACCTGGGTGAGGCGTTGTGACCTCCTCTCCGTTCTCCGCTCAGCGCACCTCTCCTTCGGCGCGCTCCGCCTCCTCGCCGTCGTCCGCTGCCGATCCCCTCCTCTCCGTCCGCGATCTGCGGGTGGTCATCGACGGGCTGCACATCCTGCACGGCGTCGACTTCGATGTGGCCCCCGCCGGGGTGACCGCACTCCTGGGCCGCAACGGCGCCGGCAAGACCACCACCGTCAAGGCCGTCATGGGCCTGGTGCCGCGCACCGGAAGCATCCGGCTCTCCGGCGCCGAACTCTCCTCCCTTCCCACGCATCTGGTCGTTCGGCATGGCATCGGGTACGCACCCGAGGACCGGGGGATCTTCGCCGGCCTGACGGTCGCCGAGAACCTCCGCCTCGCCGAGCGCGCCGCCGGGAGCGGGAGCGGGGGCGAGGCCGGTGAGCCGAACTACGCGCTCGTCCACGAGCTCTTCCCCGAACTCAAGCAGCGGGCGGGCCAGTTGGCCGGGACGCTCTCCGGCGGCCAGCAGCAGATGGTGGCGATCGGCCGGACGCTGCTCAACCGCAATCGGTTGATCATCGCCGACGAGCCCACCAAGGGCCTGGCCCCGAAGATCGTCGCCGAGGTGGCCGAGGTGCTGGCGCGTGCGGCCGAGGCCGTGCCCGTCCTGCTGGTCGAGCAGAACCTCGCCCTCGTCCGCCGGCTGGCCGGCACCTGCGCCGTCCTGACCGACGGCCGCACCGCCCACCGCGGTGACACCGCCGAGCTGTTGGCTGACGAGGAAGCCGCCCGCCGCCTGCTCGGCGTCGGCTCCCACCACCCGCTCGCCGGCGGGCCCCGGCCCGCCTCCTCCCCGGCCGCCCCTGTCGTCACTGCCGAGGTGAAGCCCTGATGGACACCGTCGTCCTCCTTTCCTGTACCGGGCTCGGTCTCGGTGCGTTGTACTTCCTGGTCGCCTCCGGTCTGTCACTGATCTTCGGTCTGATGGACGTGCTCAACTTCGCGCACGGCGCCCTGCTCTCCATCGGCGCCTATGCCACCTGGTGGGCCGGCACCGAGGTCGGCTTCTCCTTCTGGCTCGCGGTGCCGTTCGGCACCCTGGTCGGAACGGCCGCCGCCGTCCTGCTGGAGCTCTTCCTGATCCGGCCCCTCTACAGCCGCCCACGCGACCAGATCCTCGCCACCGTCGGGGTCGGGCTCGCCGTACCCGCCCTGCTGATGGGGATCTGGGGGGCGGACTCCCGCCCCTTCCCCCAGCCGGAGCTGCTGTCCGGCACCTGGCACGTGCTCGGTGCGACCGTCCCGGTCAACCGCTTCGTGCTGGTGGCCGCCGCGGCCCTGCTGCTGCTCGCTCTTCGGTTGTTCCTCGCCCGCACCCGCTACGGGCTGATCGTCCGGGCCGGCGTCGAGGACCGGGCGATGGTCACCGCGCTCGGCATCGACGTCCGGAAGGCGTTCACCCTCGTCTTCGCCCTCGGCGGGGCTGCCGCCGCCCTCGGCGGCGCCCTCGGGGGCCTCTACTTCGGTTCGGTCAACCCCGGCCAGGGGACCGGCCTGCTCATCTTCGCCTTCGTCGTCGTGGTCATGGGCGGCATGGGCTCCGTGACCGGAGCCGCCGTCGCCTCGGTGGGCGTCGGCCTCGTCCAGCAGTTCGCCAACTACTACACCGGCGCCGGGCTCGGCGACCTCTCGGTCGTCGTCCTGCTCGCCGTGCTGCTTCTCGTCCGACCCCGTGGACTCACCGGGAGGCTCGCGTGAGCGCCGAAACACCGATCACGAGCACCGGTGGTCCTGCGGCCGACCGCAGCGCCACCCGTCCGACAGGGGGGACTGACACCAGCCCTGCCGTGACCACCATGCCGGCAGAGGGGACTGACACCAGCTCCGCCGACACCGCCACTGTGGCAAGGGGGACTGACACCGGCCTTGCCGAGACCCATTGTGAACACAAGGCCGAGCCCGGCGCCATCCCTCGAACAGGTGATTCGGTCACTATTCGTTGGACAGGAGTGCACAGAGCGCTACGCTGGTGGCCGATCGCTCTGCTGATCACGCTCCTTGTCGCCCCATATAGTGCGCTTCCCGTCCCGGGACTGCTCGACGGTCCGCTCGGCAGCCCCGGAAGCCTCCAACTGATGGCCCTGTGCCTGCTCTACGGGGGCCTCGCCACCGGTTACGACCTCCTGCTCGGTCGGACCGGACTGCTCTCCTTCGGCCACGCGCTCTACTTCGCGACCGGCCTCTACGCCACCGACCTCGGCATGCTGGAGCTGCAACTGCCGTTCGCCGTCGCCGCGGTGTTCGGCGTCGCCTGCTCCGTTCTGCTGGCCCTGCTGCTCGGCTCGGTCAGCCTGCGCGTCACCGGCATCGGCTTCTCCATGGTCACCCTCGCCTTCGCCCAGGCCGGCTCGATCCTCGTCCAGCGCAACCCCGGTGGCGCCACCGGTGGCGAGGAGGGCCGCTCCGCCCCGGCCGAGCTGCTGCCCTCCGGTCTGCTCGGGATCGAGAACACCGCCAACCTCTACTGGATCGCCGTCGGTTACCTGGTGCTGACGGTCGCCGCGGTCCACTGGGCCGTCAAGTCGCCCATGGGTCGGGTCTGGGAGGGCATCAAGGAGAACGAGCGCCGGGTCGAGGTGCTCGGACTGCGGCCCTACGGCTACAAGTTGGTCGCCTTCGTGCTGTCCGGCGGGCTCGCCGGCCTGGGCGGGGTGGTCTACCTGCTGCTGACCGGTGGCGCCACCCCGCAGGCCGCCACCTCGGACGCCACGCTCGCGCTCCTGGTCATGGTCGTCCTCGGCGGCTCCGGCACCCGTTGGGGGCCACTGCTCGGTGGTGTGCTGTACACCTGGGCGAGCCACCGGCTCGGCGACCTCGCCAACTCGTCGACCGTGGCCGACCTGCCGGCTGTGCTGAAGGTGCCGCTCTCCCAACCCCTGTTCCTGCTGGGCGCCCTGTTCGTCGCCGTGGTCTACCTGCTGCCCGGCGGCCTGGCCAGACTGCCTGCCCGCATCCGGTCCGCTCGGTCCGCGCGCTCAGCTCCGGCGCCGACCGGCCTCGGAACCGCCCACCCCACCGGAGGTACCCCCGCGTGAGCCAGTCGCCGCTGAAGCCCGAGGAGTTGACCGTCCCCGTGCCCGGCGGGGACCTCGCCGTCCTGCGCTGGCCCGCCGACGACCCGCAGGCCCCGACGATCGTGGCGGTGCACGGCATCACCGCCAACGGCCTCGCCTGGTACGAGGTCGCCCGCCGGCTCGCCGGTCGGGTCACCCTGCTCGCGCCCGACCTGCGGGGCCGCGGCGCGAGCCGCTCGGTCGCCGGACCGTACGGGCTGGCCCGGCACGCCGACGACGTGGCCGCGCTGATCGGCGCCCTGGGTTCGGGGCCCGTCACGGTGGTCGGCCACTCGATGGGGGCCTGGGTCACCGCGCTGGCCGCCGTCCGGCACCCCGAGCTGGTCCGTCGCGTCCTGCTGGTCGACGGAGCGGTCACCTTCCCGCTGCCGCAGGGCGTTCGCGAGGAGGACGCCCTGGCCGCCGTGCTCGGCCCCGCGCTGGCCCGGCTGTCCACGACCTTCCCGGACCGGGACGCCTACCGGGAGTTCTGGCGCGGCCACCCCGCCTTCGCCGGCGAGTGGACCGAGGGGATCGACGCCTACACCCAGCGCGACCTCGTCGGCACGGAGCCCGAACTGCGCTCCTCCTGCGTGCTGGAGGCGGTGCAGACCGACGGCGCCCAGGTCCTGCTGGACGAGGACGCGGCAGCCGCCGTGCACCGGCTGCCCTGCCCGGCCGACCTGCTCTGGGCCGAGCGCGGCCTGCTCGACGAGCCGCAGGGCCTCTACGACCACGAGCGGATCGGGCTGGCCCGGCTGGACCAGGAGCGGGTGTCCGCCGTGCCGGTGCCGGGCACCAACCACTACTCGATCCTCTGGGGTGAGGCCGGGGCGGACCGCATCGTCCGCACCCTGCTCGCGGACGCCCCTGCCGCCGGGTAGCCGCCCGCCGGGTAGCCGCCCGACCCCGGGAACCGACCGGGACGACAACGGCCGGCGGGGGCCGAACCCCCGCCGGCCGCCGGCGGCGCCAAGGGCGTCCGCCCCTCGGCGCGGGGCGTCAGCCCGCCGTGCCGAGGAAGCTCTCCCAGCCGCCGGCCGGCGCCTGGCCGACGTTGAGCGAGCGCAGCTTGCGCAGGGTGGACTGGTCCTGCACCTCCAGCCACTCGACCAACTGCTTGAAGGAGACCAGCCGGACGTCGGGCTTGCCCGCGATGGCCTTGAGGGCCTCCTCGACGGCGTCCATGTAGATGCCGCCGTTCCACTGCTCGAAGTGGTTGCCGACGAAGAACGGCGCGCGGTTGCTGTTGTACGCCCGCTCGAAGCCCGCCAGGTAGGAGTTGGCGGCTTGGGTGCGCCACTCGCCGTACATGGCCGGGTCGCCCTTGGTGCTGCCCTTGGACTGGTTGGCCAGGATGTTGTAGTCCATCGACAGGACCTGGAAGGTGTGCCCGGGGAACGGGATGGACTGCAGCGGGAAGTCCCAGATCTTGCCGTCCTGCACCTTCTGCGGCCATATCTGGAGGCCGCCCGAGGAGCTGGCGTCGTACTTCCAGCCCAGGTTGGCGATGGTCGGCAGCAGCGCCTTCTGGCCCTCCAGGCACGGGGTGCGGCCGCCGATGAGCTCCTTCTTGTAGTCGAAGGGGAGCGGGTCGACGTCGGTGAAGCCGGTGTTGGTCCGCCACTGGGTGACGAAGCCGATCGCCTGGTCGATCTCGCTCTGCCAGTCCTCGGGGGTCCACACGTTGACCCCGTTCTTGTCCGGACGGCTGGAGCAGAAGTGCCCGTTGAAGTGGGTGCCTATCTCGTGCCCGGCCAGCCAGGCCTGGCTGATGAGCTTGAGCGTGCTCTTCACCGCGCCGTCCGACAGGTACGGGATGTCGGAGGCGCCGACCGAGTGCTTCGGCGGGTGGTACAGGTCGGCCTTGCCCTTGGGCAGGGCGTAGATGCCCGAGAGGAAGAAGGTCATCGTGGCCTTGTACTGCTCCGCCAGCTTCAGGAAGCGGGGGAACTGGCCGTCCTCGGTGCCGCCCGCGCCGTCCCAGGAGAAGACCACGAACTGCGGCGGCCGCTCGCCCGGCTTGAGCTTCTCGGGCTTGGGCTGGTTCGGCTGCGGGCCGGTGTCCGCGTTGGAGCCGTCGCCGATCGGGGTGCCCTTGGGCACCACCGCCCGGGTGGGGTCGGTGGTGCCGCCCTGGGGCGTGCTCGCGCCGCCGGAATCCTGGGAGACGGAGGGGGAGCCCTTTCCGCCCGAACCGGATCCGCCGCTGGAACAGGCTGTGACCGCGCCGAGGGCCGCGGTTGCCGCGGTCGCACTGAGCACCGTCCTGCGCGAGATGCTGGTCATGGTCTCCCCTGGGTGCCGACGCCGGTGGTGAGGGCGGCCCGCAGCCGCACCGGTCAAATCGGGCAATTGATGATTATTTCGCCGTTAGCTTGTCATGTCGCCACAGCGGTCACCAAGGTCGCCGAGCGCTGACGACTCTCAACACGCCGGGCGTGACCGGCTGGGCTGCGGGGATGCGTCGACTGTTGCCGTCCTGTGACGCTTCCCACCCCTTGCGGCCCGGTCAGTACGGTACCGCCGGTCGGCTCGCACTCCGGTGGAGTTCGTCTGCGTTCGGCCCGGTTGGTCGCCCTTTTGGGAAAACTTTTGCCCCTTGCTGGGCTGGGGCGGCCCGAGGCCCGCCAAGGGGCACTGCCGGACGGAACGGGCGGAGCGGCGGAGCGGATCGGCCGGAAAGGAGCGGGGCCGGAAGTGGACAGGCCGGTCGGTCGGCGACGGCTGCCGGGCGGACCGTCAGAGCGCGGCGAGCCGGCGGGTGCGGCGCACCATGCGCGCGATCGCGGTGCTGATGGCGGTGGCCGCCGCGCAGGAGACCACGAGGCTCAGCCAGGCGGTGTTGAACCAGTGGCTGTTCAGCCAGCCCAGCGTCACGATGTAGGCGGCCCAGACCATCGCCGCCAGCGCCGACCAGTGCAGGAACCGGTGCGGATGGGCGGGGGAGTGGCCGATGGCCAGGTCGAGGACGGTCCGCCCGGCCGGGACGAACCGCGCGATCACCACCATCGCGGCGGCCGTCCCGTGGGGGCGTTCGATCAGGGCCTCCTGGACCCGGGTCACGCTGGCCGCCAGTTTCGGGCGCCGGGCGAGCCGGCGGTGCAGCACCGGGGCACCGCGCCGGGCCAGGTTGAGCAGCAGGAGGTCGCCCAGGAAGGAGGCCAGCGCCACGCCCAGTCCGAGCATCAGGGGCGCGCCGTTGACCTGGGAGGTCTTGAGCACGGCCAGGATGACCAGCGTCCCGCTGGGGATGAACGGAAGGAGTGCGTCACCGAGCACGGCGACGAGCGCCAGCGCGCAGATCCACGAGGATCCGATCGCCGCCACGAAGTTCAAGGCCCTTTACTCCCTCCATGCCTCCCGGAGGAGCAGGTGGCTGCAGGGGTCAACGCTAGCGCCTCGACCTTTCATGGCATGAAGCACCCCGGTATGGGATGGATCACGGCTGTTGATTCCGGCCGCGCCGCGAGGTGGCGAACCGTGCGTCCGGGCCGTCCGGGGCGTGCGGCACCCGGGGGCGGAAGGCCGCCGGAACCCGAACGAGCCCCCGGGGCGGGGTGCCGCGCCGAGGGCTCGCAGTGATCGTCCGGTGCTGGTCCAGCCCGACGATCTTGCTGGTGGAGTGCGGATCCCGCTCCGGTGACCCGCTCCTGGTTCCCAGCCTGCCGGACATCGGCCCCCGCCGCGAGCGCCGGCACTGGCGACTTCCGGCGCTGGCGGGAAGTCGCCAGCCGTGTTCGCCCGCTGGCTCTGCGTCAGTCGAAGGGTCGGTCGGACTTGGCGCGAAATGGCCGAAATCCACCTGGACCCTGGCCGGACGGCACCCCAGGGGCGGGAACAGCGGGCCGCCGGCCGTGGTTGACCCCGGTCGGCGACAGCGACCGGCGGGCCCACCCGGGCCGCGCGGTCGCCACGACGGCCGGCTCCAGGACGGCCGGCTCAAGGACGGCAGCCAGGAGGGCGGACGGGATGACCACCGAGGACCAGCAGGAGCACGGAACCGGGCCGGCGGCCGGCGCGGCGATCCGGGGCACCGCCCGCGGAACGGCACCCGCTCCGCTCTCGATCCTCGACCTGGCCACCGTCGGCGTCGGCCACACGCCCGCCGAGGCCCTCGCCGCCACCACCGAACTGGCCCGCAAGGCCGAGCAGTGGGGCTACCACCGCTTCTGGGTGGCCGAGCACCACGGCATGCCCGGGGTGGCCAGTTC
Source organism: Kitasatospora sp. NPDC048298 (assembly GCF_043201465.1). Lineage (NCBI taxonomy): Bacteria > Bacillati > Actinomycetota > Actinomycetes > Kitasatosporales > Streptomycetaceae > Kitasatospora > Kitasatospora sp. NPDC048298. The sequence continues at coordinate 49,029 of NZ_JBICYZ010000041.1, read as the reverse complement.
CACCCCGGCCGTCCTGCTCGCCCACCTCGGGGCCAACACCACGACGCTGCGGCTCGGCTCCGGCGGCGTCATGCTCCCCAACCACGCCCCGCTGGCCATCGCCGAGCAGTTCGGCCTGCTGGAGGCCCTGCACCCCGGGCGGATCGACCTCGGACTCGGCCGCGCCCCGGGCACCGATCCGGCCACCGCCCGGGCGCTGCGCCGAGGCCTCACCGAAGGTGCGGACGACTTCCCCCAGCAGCTCGCCGAGCTGACCCACTTCCTCGACGGCGACTTCCCGGACGGCCACCCGTACGCCCGGCTGACCGCCGTCCCCAAGGGCGAGGGCCGCCCGCCGGTCTGGCTGCTCGGCTCCTCCGGCTTCAGCGCCCAGCTGGCGGGCCGTCTGGGCCTCCCGTTCGCCTTCGCCCACCACTTCAGCAGCGCCAACACCATCCCGGCGCTGGACCTCTACCGGTCGTCCTTCCGCCCCTCCGCCGTGCTCGCCGAGCCGTACGCGCTGATCGGCGTGAGCGCGGTCGCCGCCGACGACGAGCCCTCGGCCCGGCGCCTCGCCCGCTCCGCGGCCCTCGGCATGCTCCGCCTGCGGCGCGGCAACCCCGGCCCGATCCCCACCCCGGAGGAGGCCGAGGTGTACCCGTACAGCCCGGTCGAGGCGGACTTCATCGACAGCTGGCTCGACAACGTCGTGCTCGGCGACCCGGGCCGGGTCGCCGACGGACTGGAGGCACTGCGCAAGCGGACCGGCGTGAACGAGCTGATGGTCACCTCGCACATCCACGGCCACGAGGCCCGCCTGCGCTCCTACGGCCTGATCGCCGAGGCGTACGGCCTGACGGCGACGGCCTGATCGCCGAGGGGTACCGCGTGACGGCGACGGCCTGACCGGCCGGCGGGGCACGGTCCACACGGTGGCGGTCCGCGCACTCGGTCCGTCCAGCCCCAGCCCTCAGCCCCCGGCTCCCCGCCCCCGGGCCCCTCAGCTACCGGCGGGCTACCGGCGGCCCAGGGCGGGGCGGCCCTCGCGGAGTATGGCCGCGACCAGTTCGGCCTCGCCGGGGCGGGCGAAGTACCAGCCCTGGGCGGTGTCGCAGCCGGTCAGCCGCAGGCGCTCGGCCTGGGCGGCACTCTCGATGCCCTCGGCGGTGACGGTCAGGCCGAGGGTGTGGGCGAGCTGCACCATCGCGCCGACGATCTGCTCGTCCGCGTCGCTGCGGCGGGCGCCGAGTTCCGGGCGGCCGGGGCGGTCCGTCGGGGCGGGCTCGCGGAAGCCCTCGATGAAGGTGCCGTCGAGCTTGAGCACGTGCACCGGCAGCCGGGAGAGGTAGGCCAGGTTGGAGTAGCCGGTGCCGAAGTCGTCGATCGCGATCCGCACGCCCATGTCGGCGAGCGACTGGAGGGCCTGGAGCGGGCGGCCGCCGGGGCCGAGCAGGGCGCTCTCGGTGATCTCCAGCTGGAGGAGCCGGGCCGGCAGGCCGGTGCGTTCGAGGGCCCGGGCGACGTCGGCGACGATGTCGGAGTCCCAGATCTGGCGGGCGGCCAGGTTGACGCTCACGAAGGTCTCGGTCTCGGGGAACTCGGCGAGCCACTGCCGGGCCTGGCGGCAGGACTCCTCCAGCACCCAGGTCCCGAGCGGCACGATCGCGCCGGTCTCCTCGGCGAGCGGGATGAAGCGGTCCGGGGAGAGCGTCCCGTAACGGGGGTGGCGCCAGCGGACCAGCGCCTCGGCGCCGTGCACCGCGCCGTCGGCCAGACCGACCAGCGGCTGGTACTCGATGGTGAACTCGCCGCGCTCCAGGGCCGGGCGCAGCGAGGTGGCGAGCAGTTGCCGGGTGAGCTGGTGGGCGCCGCGGTCCGGGTCGTAGAGGGTCCAGCGGGCGCGGCCGTCGGCCTTGGACCAGTAGAGCGTGGCGTCGGCGTCCTTGACCAGGTCGGTCGGGGTGGTCTCGTGCACGGACCGCTCGACCACGCCCACGCTGGCGGTGATCACCAACCGGTGCCCGGCGACGTCGAAGGGACGTTCCAGCGCCTCCAGGATCCGGGCGGCCAGCTCGGTCAGCTGCTCGCTGCCCAGGCTGTCGGTGACCAGGACGGCGAACTCGTCGCCGCCCATCCGGGCCACCAGGTGGGTGTCGCGCCCGTCGAACCCGCGCCGCAGCCGGGTGGCGACGGCGATCAGCAGCTGGTCGCCGATGTGGTGGCCGAGCGCCTCGTTGATCGCCGCGAAGCCGTCGATGTCCAGGTAGCAGACCCCGACCCGGCGTTCGTCCGTGGCGGCTGTGGCGGCTGTGGCGGCTGTGGCGGCTGTGGCGGCTGTGGCGGCGGCGGCGACCGGGCCGGGCTGGTCGGTCGGTGTGAGGCAGGCGGCGTCGAGCCGCTCGAAGAAGTACGCCCGGTTGGGCAGCCGGGTCAGGGGGTCGTGCAGGGCCTGGTACTCCAGCCGGTCGCCGAGCCGGCGCTGTTCGGTGATGTCCTCCACCAGCGCGAGGGTGTAGAGCGGATCACCGGCGCCGTCCCGGATCAGCGAGACGGTGACCTTGCTCCAGACGGTGTGACCCTCACGGTGCTTGAGCAGCTTTTCCACGCGGAACCGTTCCCGCTCCCCGCGGACGAGTTCGGCGAAGAGCCGGTCCGGCATGCCCTCCGGGTCGATGATCTCGTGCAGGTGGGTGCGGACCAGGTCGCCGACGCCCCGTCCGATCAGGGCGGCGAAGGCGGGGTTGACCTCGATGATGCGGTCCTCGGCGTCGATCAGGGCCATGCCGATGACGGCGTCGCAGAAGGCGGCCCGGAACCGGGACTCGCTGGCCCGCAGCGCGGCCAGCAGCCGGTCGGCGCCGATGCCCTCCCGACCGGTACCGGTGTCCGTCCCACCGGCACCGCTGTCCTCCAGGCCGGTGCCGTCGCCCTCTCGGTCCGTACGGCCGTCGGCCCGGCCGGTGCCGCCGGTGAGCCACCGGTCCCGGTGGGTGTCGCCGGTGAGCGGGGCCGAGCAGGTGGGGCAGAGCAGCAGGTCGGGTTCCGCGAGGGTCCCGCAGACGGTGCCGGCTCCCGCTGGGGCACCCGTGGCTCCGGGGACGGGCGCGCCGTGGGATCCGGCGGCCGGTTCCAGGACCGGTGAGGCGAGGTGGCGGTGGCGCGGTGATTCCGTGTGCCGCACGCCGGGGTGGTGTGCGTCGGCCCCCTCGTTCTGGCCCGGCACGGCATGCTCCCGTCCGCTGCTGACGCTTGACGATGGTCCGGCCGGCCAGTCGGGACCCGGCGGCCGGCTCCGCACTCTGTCGTGGTCCTCGGAGTCGGTCCGCTGCGGGGGCCGCCCGTCGTGGGGTGGCGGCGCGCGGGGACCCGCCTGAAGGACAGGGCGCTGCGGCCGATCATAGGCCGGGATGGCAACACGCGGTGACCGCCGCCAGGGTGATTCGCCCGCTTTGTGATCATGAATGGCGGTACGTGCAGACGCCCCTGGTGTACATCACATGATGTGCACCAGGGGCGTGTGCGCCGAAGCCGCGCCCCTGGGCGCCGGTCGCGCGCCGGAAGCGGTCCGGAGCGGGACGGGAGCCGAAGGACAGGGACCGAGAGGCGGGGGAAGAAAGAAGGGGAGAGAGGAGAAGAGGAGAAGAGGAGGGCGCGGCTCAGGCCAGGGAGGCCGAGAGGGTGATGGTGGTGCCGGTCAGGGCCTGGCTGACCGGGCAGTTGGCCTTGGCGTCCTCGGCGGCCTTCACGAAGCCGGCTTCGTCCAGTCCGGGGACGTCGCCGACGACGGTCAGGTGGATGCCGGTGATGCCCGTGCCGGGCTGGAAGGTCACGTCGGCCCGGGTGTCCAGCTTGGTGGGCGGGGTGCCGGCGCCGGTCAGGCCGTGCGAGAGGGCCATCGAGAAGCAGGCGGAGTGGGCGGCCGCGATCAGCTCCTCGGGGCTGGTCTTGCCGTTGGGTGCCTCGGCGCGGGACGGCCAGGAGACGGGGTACTCGCCGATCCCGGACGAGGCGAAGGTCACCAGTCCCTTGCCGTCGAGGAGGTTGCCCTCCCACGCGGTGGTGGCGGTGCGGGTGGTTGCCACGATCGGTTCCTCCAGTGCTGAGGGAGTGTTCGAACGGTCACTTCCGGTCATGCGTGCCCCAGCCTACGGCCAGAGCCCGCCCCGGTCCCGGCGCGTCACGCCGCAGCAGTCGGCCGTAGCGGTCGGTCGGGGTGGTCGGGGTGGTCGGTCAGGGCAGTCGGTCGGGCACGGCGCCGGCGGGCGGTCCCGGCCCGCTGTCCGGATCGTGGACGGTTCCGTCCGACGGTGCGGGGCCCGGGCAGGGGCCCTGTTAGATTTGCCCGGGCCCGAGCCCGGTCGCCGTACGGCCGGGCGCCCACTCCAGACACCGGGAGCCGCCCCGATGACGGACCACTCCACGACCCCCGACGCCGGCTCGTCCGAGGGGATCGACGACGCCGTACGCGCCGAGCTGACCAGCCTGCGCGAGAGCATCGACAACATCGACGCCGCGGTGGTCCACATGCTGGCCGAGCGCTTCAAGGCGACCCAGAAGGTCGGCCGGCTCAAGGCCGAGCACAAGCTGCCGCCGGCCGACCCGGCGCGCGAGCGGGACCAGATCAAGCGGCTGCGGGAGCTGGCGGCGGGTGCGAAGCTGGACCCGGTCTTCGCGGAGAAGTTCCTGAACTTCATCATCGCCGAGGTCATCCGCCACCACGAGGCCATCGCCCGCTCCTGAAACCCGGGCCCGAGCGGCTCCGGGACACCCGGAGATGTCGGCGGCGGCTAAATGACCGATTTCGTCAGGCTCCACGGTTGGCGTAGCGTGCAGGTTTCCCCAGCCGGAGAGGTGGAGCAGCGACGATGGCGGTGAACCTGCCCGAAACGCCCAGCGGAGCCGGAGCGCCCAGCGGTACCGCGTCGGACGTCCACGGGGCGTCCGACGGCCGCGCCGAGGCCCGCCGTCGGGCGCGCGGTTCGCGTGGCGGTACGGCCCGCCGCCCGGGCCGGCGGCCGCGGCCGTGGTGGATCGAGCTTCCGGTGATGGCGGCGGTCGGCCTGGTGGTCGCGCTGCTGATCAAGACCTGTCTGTTCCAGGTGTTCACCATCCCGTCCGGCTCGATGGAGAACACCCTGCGGATCGGCGACCGGGTCGGCGTGAACAAGCTGGCGCCGCTGACCGGCTGGGAGCCGGAGCAGGGGCAGCCGGTGGTGTTCAAGGACCCGGGGGGCTGGCTGCCGCCGCAGCCCGCCGACCCCAACCCGTTCACCAACACCATGAGCTCGGTGCTCAGCTTCGTCGGCCTGGTGCCGCCGAAGGACGACAACTACCTGGTCAAGCGGGTCATCGCGACCGGTGGTCAGACCGTGCAGTGCCAGGGCACCACGCTGACCGTCGACGGGCGGAAGCTCGACGAGCCGTACCTGCACCCCGGGGACGACTCCTGCGCCGGGATGGACTTCGGGCCGGTGAAGGTGCCCGCGGGCTACGTCTGGGTCGAGGGCGACCACCGCAGCGACTCCGCGGACTCCCGCTTCCACCAGCACGGCCCGGGTGGCGGCGCCGTGCCGGTGGACAACGTGGTCGGCCCGGTGTCGGCCGTCGTGTGGCCGCTCAATCACCTCGACTGGTTCGGCTGGACCGGCCGCTGACCCCGCGCTCGGCGGTCACCCGGTCGCGGGCCCCGGAGTCAGTCCCCGAGCCCGCCCCCCTGTCCGCCCCTGGGCCGGCCCCCGTGTCCGCCCCCGCCTCCGCGGGCTTGCTCGCCTGCGCCGCGAAGGCGCCGGTCAGCACCAGCAGGCCACCCGCGATCTGCGGGAGCCCGAGGTGCTCGCCGAGCAGCACCCAGGCCGTCACGGTGGCGACCACCGCCTCCAGGTTGGCGACCACCCCGGCGATCGGCGGCGAGAGGTAGCCGACCGAGATCACCCCGGTGAGGTAGGCGAGCACGGTCGCGATCAGGACCATCCACACGGCCGGGAGGAACGCGGGCAGGGAGTGCCCGTTCATCACCACCGACCCGCCGAGCTTGCTCCAGTCGGCCTGCCAGGGCCGCGTGAGGGCGGTGAGCAGCACGGCGCCGACGAGCAGCCCGAACGCGCTGACGGCGAGCGGGTCGACCGGCCGGTCGCCGTGCCGGCCGGCGTCGGCGAGCACGAAGTAGCCGACCTGGCAGAAGGCCGCGCCGAGGGCGAACAGCACGCCCAGCGCGTCGAAGCTCAGACCGTTCCAGACCTCGACCACGCAGGCCAGCCCGGCCACCGCGACGCCGGCGCCGATGGCCGCGCCGCGGGTGATCGGCTTGCGCTGGACGAACTTGACGTAGCCGATCAGCAGCGGCGGCCCGAGGTACTCGATGAGCAGGGCGACGCCGACCGGTATGCGGGAGATCGCCGCGAAGTAGCAGGCCTGGACGCCGGCCACGGCGAGCAGGCCGAAGCCGAGCAGCAGGCCGGGGCGGCGCAGTACGGCGTCCCGGTGCCGGTAGGCGATGGGGAGGAGTGCCACCGCCGCGCCGGTGACCCGGAGCCACACCACGTGTAGCGGGGAGAGTCCGGCCTCTATCAGAGGCTTGGCCGCGGTGCCGGAGCCGCCGAAGGCGACGGCGGAGACCAGCGCGAGGCCGAGGCCGAGGGTTCTGCCCGAAGGGAGGGTGGGCGAGGCCGTTGATCTGTGCACGGCCGCATTCTGACAGTCATACCGATGATCGGGTAAGGCGCCATTCCGTCATTCGGTCCTGCCCGTACCTGTGCGTCATGGCGCAATCACCCGATCCGGCAAGACCCGGGGCTCCGAGGGCCCCCGAAGCTCCCACGGCCCCGGAACGCCCGGGGCCCCGAGAGCCTCAAGGCTCCCGGGGCCCCAGGGCTCCGACGTGTCCGGACCCGCCCGTCAGCCCCTGGACCCGCCCGACGCCCCAGCCCCAGCCCCCGCCCCCACGAGCGCGTCCGTCCCGCCGTTGGTCGGGGCGGTCGGCTGCGTGGTCGGGGCCGTGGTCGGCTGGGTGGTCGGCGTCGGCCGCGAGGTGGGCCGGGGCGGCCGGGTCGGCTGGGTGGTGGGCTCGGTCGGGGGAGGCGTCGGGGCGGTGGTCGCGCCGCCGTCCGTGCCGCCCGACGGGGTCGAGCCGTCGCCCGGCGCCGTGGTGGGGCCGGTGCTCGGAGCGCCGGTGGGCGCGCTCGTGGTCGGGGCGCTGCTCGGCGTGCTCGGGGCGGTCGGCAGGTCGGTGGCGCCCGTGGAGGCGCCGGCGGCCGGGGTCGGGAAGTCGCCGACCGGCTGGCCCTTGAGCGCGGCCTTCATGTAGCTGGTCCAGATCTGGGCCGGGTACTGGCCGCCGGCCGCGCCGTCGATGCCGCCGACGCCGCTCAGGCTGACCTGGGAGCCGTTGCCCGGGTCCTGCCCGAACAGGGCGACCGAGGTGACCAGTTCGGGGGTGTAACCCACGAACCAGACCGACTTCTGGTCGTCGGTGGTGCCGGTCTTGCCCGCCACCGGTCGGCCGAGCGCCTTCGCCCGCCAGCCCGTGCCGCCCGGGTCGCTCACCACGCCCTGGAGCATCGAGGTGACCTCGTTGGCGGTGTCCTCGCTGATCGCCTGGGTGGTCTTGTGCGCGGGCAGCGCGACGTTCTCGCCCTCGCGGTCCACCGCCTGGACCAGCCACGGGGTGATCTGCCTGCCGCCGTTGTCCAGGGTGGCGTACACGCCCGCCATGTCGAGCACGCTCGGGGTGGCCGCGCCCAGCGGGATGGACGGCACCGGGTCGAGGCCCGGGGTGTTGCCGGGCAGGCCCAGCGCGACGGCGGTGTCCTTGACCTTCTGCAGCCCGGTGTCCTGCGCGAGCTGCGCGAAGGCCGAGTTGACCGACCAGTCGGTGGCCTGCTGGAGGCTGATCTGGCCGTAGCTCCTGTCGCCCTCGTTCGGCGGCGCGTACGGGGTGCCCTTGCCGCCGCGGACCTTCCGGCCGCTGGTGCCGTCGTAGACCGTGTTCGGGGTGATGGTGCGGCCGTCCTGGGTCTTGGCGTCGTTCTCGAGGGCGGCGGCCAGCGCGATCGCCTTGAAGGTCGAGCCGGCCTGGTAGTCGCGCCGGGTGGCGTTGTCCACGTAGTGCTTCACGTAGTCGACGCCGCCGTACAGGGCGACGACCGCACCGGTCTTCGGGTCGACGGAGGCGGCGCCGGCCTGGGCGGCCGCGTCCTTCTTCCGCTTGTCCGGGCTCAGGGTGTCGTGCAGCTGGGCCTGGACGGAGTCCTGGAGGGCCTGCTGGCGGGCCGGGTCGATGCTCAGCTTGATCGTGTAGCCGCCCTTGGCCAGCTCGGTCTCGCTGATCACCCCGTTGGAGGTGAGGTACTGGGTGGCCGCGTCGACCAGGTAGCCGGCCTGGCCGGACAGACCCGGGTTGGGCTGCGGGTCCCGGACGTCGGGGAAGGTGGTCCCGGCCCGCTCCTCCGCGGAGAGCCAGCCCTCCTTGACCATGCCGTCGAGCACGTAGTTCCAGCGGTTGACGGCGTTCTGCTTGCCCGCCGCGGTCGCGGTGGCGACGTCGTAGGCGCTCGGGGCGTTCAGCAGGGTGGCCAGGTAGGCGCCCTGGGCGGCGTTGAGCGCGGACGCGTCGACGCCGAAGTACGCCTGGGCGGCGGCCTGGATGCCGTAGGCGCCGCGGCCGTAGTAGGAGGTGTTCAGGTAGCCGGAGAGGATCTCGTCCTTGCTCTCGGTGGCGTCCACCTTGATGGCGATGAACAGTTCCTTCACCTTGCGGGTGATCGACTGCTTCTGGTTCAGGTACGTGTTCTTCACGTACTGCTGGGTGATGGTGGAGCCGCCCTGGGTGCCCTGGCCCTTGGCGGTGTTGATCGCGGCCCGGGCCAGGCCCTGGACGTTGACCGCGCCCTCGTTGTAGAAGTTCCGGTCCTCGGCGGCCAGCGCCGCGTGCTGGGCGGCGGGGGAGACCTTGTCCAGGCCGACGTTCTGCCGGTTGGTCTGGCCGGTGCGGGTGAGCACCGAACCGTCCGAGTAGAGCCAGGTGTTGCTCTGGGCGGTCGCGGCCGCGTGCGCGTCCGGCACCTTCACCAGGGCGATCCCCAGCGCGAACAGGCCGATGCCGAGCAGCAGCGCCGAGCCGAAACCGAGCAGGGTCATCCGCCAGGTGGGTATCAGCCTGCGCCAGCCGGTGCGCCTGGGACGGCGCGCCTTCTTGCCGCCGGACCCGCCGGGCCCACCGGACCCGCCGACCGGGCCGGTGGAGCGCTTGAACCGCTTGACCGGGCGGAGGCTGATCGACGGCGTACGACGGCCGCTCTGGGCGTTTCTGGACAAAGCGCGGCCTTTCCTGCGGGTGCGTCGACGCAGCCGGCACGGACGGGGACATCGGCGGTTGGGGACCTTTGTCCCGATTCCGGTTCTACTGCCCTGGACGAGCAGACCGGGCCGGATGGCTCCGGCGGATCGCCAATCGAGACCGACATCACACGCAAATCGGACGTCGGAGGCCAAAAAATCAGGGAGCCTCTCGCTGTTGCGAGAGGCTCCCCAACTGTCTGTGCGCCGCCAGGGACTCGAACCCCGGACCCGCTGATTAAGAGTCAGCTGCTCTAACCAACTGAGCTAGCGGCGCCTGCTGACCTGGAAAACAATACACGCTTCCGAGGGGTGCCTCGAACCACCCCGGCGGCCGGCGCCCGATCCGCACCTTTCCTTCCGGTTGGTGTGGAGTTCACCGCTGGTTAGGGTGGAACGGTGCCCAGCCCCCAGCCAGGACACCGCGCCGCGCGGACGACGGCCGCCACCCTGCTGCTGCTCAGCGCCGTGGCGTACACCGCCTGGGTGCTGGAGGTCGTGCTGAGCACCGGGCTCGACCCGGTGCAGGCGTACATCAGCGAACTCGCCGCCGAGGACCAGCCGCTGGGCGGCCTGTTCCGGGCCACCGACCTCGCCGCCGGGCTCTGCCTGCTCGCCGCCGCCGGCACCGCCCTCGCCACCGGGCAGGCCGGGGCCTCCCGGCGGCACCGCTGGGCGCTGGCCGGCTGGTCCGCGCTGGCCCTGTTCGGCGCCGCGACCGCCGCCGACTCCCGGCTGCCGCTCAGCTGCGCCCCCACCAGCGACGAGATGTGCGCCGCCCGGGAGACCGCCGGGCTCGTCCCCGCCACCCACACCGCGCACGCCGTCACCAGCAGCCTCGCCATGGCCGGGGCGCTCACCGCGCTCGTCTCGCTCACCGTGGCCGCCCGGCGCTACCGCTGGTGGCCGCCGGTGCGCCGGTTCGGGCCCTGGCTGCTGGGCGCCGAGCTGCTCGCCACCGGTTGGAGCCTCGCCTCGATCGCCGCCTTCCAGGCCGGGCGCGGCACCTGGGCGCTCGGGGCCGGGCAGCGGCTGCAGGTGCTGCTGGTCGCGATCTGGCTCGGTCTGCTGGCTCTGGGCATCGCCCGCTCCGCCCGTACGGACGCCCCGGACGCCCCGGATCCATCGGACGCGCCGGATACGCCGGACACCCCGGACGCCCCGGACACCCCGCACGTGTCGGACCCCTCCGACCGGACGCACGAGGACGCCATGCCGCGGCACCGCCCTGCCGGGCCGTCCCGGGGCCGGAGGCCGACATGAGCGCCCCCGGAGCGCGGACCGGCGACCGGGCGCGCTTCCTGCGCATCGACGGCGTCCCGCTGCACGTCCGCACCGAGGGCAGCGGCCCGGTCTGCCTGCTCTCCGGCGGCCTCGGCAGCAGCTGGTTCGACTGGGACCTGGTCGTCCCCTTCCTCACGCCCTACCGCACCGTGGTCCGCTTCGACCGGCCCGGTTACGGGCTGAGCGCCGCCGAACCCGCCACTGGCCGGCCCGCCCCGACGGCGGTCGGCGAGGCCGGGCGAATACGGGCGGTGCTGGACGGCCTCGGGCTGCGGGAGCCCTGCACGGTGGTCGGGCACTCGCTCGCGGGCTTCCACGCCGAGGCCTTCGCCCGGCTGCACCCCGAGCGCACCGCGGGACTCGTGCTGGTGGACGGCAGCATGGAGGCGCGGCCCCGGCCGTACCCGGCGCCCGGCGCGCGCGACCTGGCGGCCCGGGCGGTGGCCGGCGCCGCCACCGCCCTCGCCGTGCCCTACCTGCTGGGCCCGACCATCCGACGGACCACGGCCCGGCTGTCCACCGTCCGCCGCGAGGACCTCGCCCCGGCGCCGCTGGTCCGGCACTGCTACCGCACCGGGCGGGCCCTGCGCGCGATGCTGCGGGAGAACGTCCGCTACCTCGACACGGCCGCCGAACTGGACGGGCTGCGGCGCACCAGGCCGCTGGCCGAGGACCTGCCGATCACCGTGCTGGCCGCCGACGACGGCTGCCGGACCCGCCGCACCGAGGACTGGCTGGCCCGGCAGCGGGAGCTGGCGGCCCTGCTGGGGGCGGACTTCCGCATCACCGCCCCGGCCGGGCACCTGGTGATGTTCGACCGCCCGGACGCGGTCGCCTCGGCGGTGCTCGACACCCGCTGAGGCGCCGTCGAGGCACCGTCGAAGCGTCATCGCAGGGGGTGCGGGGCCGACTCATCCGGGCCGGGAAACGCCTCAGGCCGCCCACCGGAGTGGACGGCCTGAGATCTTGCCATGTGCGCCGCCAGGGACTCGAACCCCGGACCCGCTGATTAAGAGTCAGCTGCTCTAACCAACTGAGCTAGCGGCGCCTGCTGACGTCGAAGACATTACACGGCGCCGACAGGATCCGCCGAATCGTGTTCGAGTGATCACTCCATGTGGCCGCTTCCGGGGTCCGGGAAGTGGCAGGCCGCCTGCTGGTCCGCGCCCGGGGTGCCGCCGACCAGGGCGGGGTGCTCCCGCTCGCAGCGGGCCCGGTCAGCCGGGGCCGTGAGCGCGGCGTAGCGCGGGCACCGGCTGCGGAAGACGCAGCCGGTGCGGCGCTCGGTGGGCGGGGGAGGGTCGCCGGCCAGCAGGATGCGGTCGCGGGCGCGCTCGGCGGCGGGGTCGGGGAGCGGGACGGCGGAGAGCAGGGCGCGGGTGTACGGGTGGCGGGGGTGGTCGAAGACGGCGGAGACCTCGCCCTGCTCGACCGTCCGGCCGAGGTACATCACGCTGACCCGGTCGGCGAGGTGCCGGATCACCGAGAGGTCGTGCGAGACGAACAGGTAGGACAGGCCCAGCTCGGCCTTGAGGCTCTGCAGCAGGTTGAGCACCCCGGCCTGGATGGAGACGTCCAGCGCGGAGACCGGTTCGTCCAGCACCAGCAGCCTGGGCCGTACGGCGAGCGCCCGGGCGATCGAGACGCGCTGGCGCTGGCCGCCGGAGAACTGGTGCGGGTAGCGGACGGCGTGCTCCGGGTCGAGGCCGACCTGGCGCAGCAGCTCGGGTACCCGGCGGGCGATCTCCTCGCGCGGGGCGCGCTGGGCCAGCAGCGGTTCGGCGACGATGTCGCCGATCGGCATCCGGGGGTCGAGGCTGGCCATCGGGTCCTGGAAGACGATCTGCAGCTGGGCGCGGAGCCGGTGGGCCTCGGCCCGGGTGAGGGCGGCGGTGTCCCGGCCGAGCAGTTCGATCCGGCCGGTCTCGGGGGCGCCGAGCCGCAGCAGTTCGAACAGCGTGGTGGACTTTCCGGAGCCGGACTCCCCGACCAGGCCGAGGGTCTCGCCCTCCCGTAGGTCCAGGTCGACGCCGTCCACCGCGTACACCTCGCCGACCTTGCGCTTGAACACCGTGCCCTTGAGGAGAGGGAACGTTTTTCCGAGGCCGGTCACCGACAGCACCGGGGTACGGGCGGAGCGGTCGCTGGGGCCGGCGGCGCCGGCGGGCACCTCCGGTACGGGGTAGACCTCGGCGGGTGCGGGCCGCCGCTCGGCGAGTTCCGCCGAGCGCACGCACGCCGACAGGTGGCCGTCGGCCCCTTCCAGGGCGGGCTCGGCCGCGGCGCAGCGCTCCTGCGCCAGCGGGCAGCGCGCCGCGAACGGGCAGCCCGGGGGCAGTTCGGCCATCGGCGCCGGGGTGCCGGGGATCGGCACGAGCGGACCGCGGCGTCCGTCCAGCCGGGGCAGCGCGCCGATCAGACCGAGCGAGTAGGGGTGGCGCGGGGCCGCGAACAGCTCGTCCACCGCGGCCGTCTCGACCACCCGGCCGGCGTACATCACCGCGACCCGGTCGGCCGTTCCGGCGATCACCCCGAGGTCGTGGCTGACCAGGACGAGTGCCGCGCCGGTCTCCCGCTGGGCGGTGCGCAGCACGTCCAGCACCTGGGCCTGGATGGTGACGTCGAGCGCGGTGGTGGGCTCGTCGGCGAGCAGGATGTCGGGCTCGTTGGCGACCGCCATGGCGATCATGGCGCGCTGGCGCATGCCGCCGGAGAACTCGTGGGGGAAGCTGTCCAGGGCCCGGTCGGGCGCCGGGATGCCGACCAGGTCGAGGAGTTCGGCGGCCCGGCGGCGCGCGGCGGCCTTGTCCACCCGCTGGTGGATGCGGACCGCCTCGGCGATCTGGTCGCCGATCCGGTAGACCGGGGTGAAGGCGGAGAGCGGGTCCTGGAAGACCATGGCGATCCGGCGGCCGCGGATCGCGGCGAGCTCCCGGCCGGGCAGTCCGACCAGTTCCCGTCCGTCCAGGCACACCGAGCCGCTGACGCGTGCCGTGCCGGGCAGCAGTCCGAGCACGGACAGCGCGGTGACGGACTTCCCGGAGCCGGACTCGCCGACGATGCCGAGGGTCTCGCCGCGCCGCAGGGTGAGGTCCACCCCGCGGACGGCGGGGACCGGGCCGTCGGGCCCGGCGAAGTCCACCCGAAGGTCCCGGACGGCGAGCAGCGGGGTTTCGACGGTGGTGGTCACGGGTGCTTCCTACGGCCGGCGGAGTGACGGGTACGGCGTGGACGACCGGTATGACGTGAACGACCGGTGCGGCGTGAACGGCGGGGCGTGGCCCCGGAGGTGGGGTCGAGGGCGTCGCGCAGCCCGTCCCCGATCAGGTTGACGGCGAGGACGAACAGCACCAGCAGCGTGGCGGCGAAGTAGAACAGCCAGGGGAACACCGGGGCCTCGCCGGTCCCGGCGGCGAGCAGGGTGCCGAGCGAGACGTCCGGTGGCTTGACCCCGAAGCCGAAGTAGGAGAGCGCGGTCTCGCTCATCACGGCGCCGCCGACCGCGATGGTGGCGTCGATGATGAGGAAGGAGGCGACGTTGGGCAGGATGTGCCGGCTGATGATCCGCAGCGGACGCACCCCCATGAACCGTGCGGCGCGGACGAACTCGCGCTCGCGCAGGGAGATGGTCATCGAGCGGACCACCCGGGCGGTGATCATCCAGTTGAACAGCGCGAGCAGCAGGACGAAGGCGATCCAGCCGGCGCCCTTCAGCCGGGCCGAGACGATGGTGATGATCAGGAAAGCCGGGAAGACCAGCAGCAGGTCCACCAGGAACATCAGCGCCCGGTCCGTCCAGCCGCCGAAGTAGCCGGCGCAGGCGCCGACCACCGAGGCCAGCACGGTGGAGAACAGCGCCACCAGCAGGCCGATGACCAGCGACTTCTGCAGGCCGCGGACGGTCTGCGCGAAGACGTCCTGGCCGACCCCGTTGGTGCCGAACAGGTGCTCGGCGGACGGGGGTTGGTGCAATGCGGAGAAGTCGGGGGTGGCGTAGTCCCAGGGCGTCAGGTACGGCCCGCCGAAGGCGAGCGCGAACAGCAGCAGCACCACGACGGCGCCGACCACGGCCCCGCGGGCGGCGAGCAGCCGGGACAGGACGAGCCGGCCGCGGCCGGCGGCCCGGGGCGGTCCGGCGGGTGGGCCGGCCTCGGCGGCCCCGGACGGCCCGGCCGGTTCGGCCGGGTCGGCGGTGGTGACGGTGGTCATCTCGGCTCTCCTCCGGTCAGGACCGCACGCGCGGGTCGAGGGCGGCGTGCAGGGTGTCGGCGAGGAAGCCGGAGGCGAGCACGACGACGGCGGTGAACAGGTTGATCGCGACCACCGAGTTGACGTCCTGTTCGTTGATGGACTTGATCAGCCACTCGCCCATGCCGTGCCAGCCGAAGATCGTCTCGGTGAAGATCGCGCCGGTGAAGATGCCCAGGAAGCTGTAGGCGAACATGGTCGACATGGGGATCACCGCGGTCCGCAGTCCGTGTCTGAGCAGCGCCCGGCCGCGGGTCAGGCCCTTGGCCTCGGCGGTGCGCAGGTAGTCGGAGCCGAGCACGTCGAGCATGGTGCCGCGCTGGTAGCGGCTGTAGGTGGCGAGGCCGCCGAGGGCCAGCGAGACGGTGGGCAGCAGCAGGTGCAGCGCCCAGTCGGCGAGGTGGGCGCCGAGGCCGCCGGCGAGCCCGGGGGTCTCGTAGCCGGTGAACGGGATCACCTCGTGGCCGGCCGCGTCCTTGGCGGCGATGGCGCCGTTCTTGAGGAACAGCGCGACCAGGAAGACGGGGGTGGAGAGCAGCACGAAGGACAGCACGGTGAGCAGCCGGTCGGAGATCCGGTACTGGCGCACCGCGCTCCAGGCCCCGACGGCGACGCCGAGGACCATGCCCAGCAGGCTGCCGAGCAGCAGCAGCCGCAGCGAGACCCAGACCCGGCGGCCGAAGTCGTCGGTGACCGGGGTGTCGTGGATGGTCCGGCCGAGGTCGCCGTCGAGCAGCCCGCCGGCCCAGTGGCCGAAGCGCTCGACCACCGGGGTGCGGTCGTTCAGGTTGAGCGCGGTGAGCTGGCGCTCCACCGACTCGACGGACGGCCGGGGGACCTTGGCCTCGAAGTAGGTGCGCGGCTGCAGCGCGGTCGCGGAGATCGCGTACGCCAGGAAGACGGCGGCGATCAGCAGCACCGCGTAGTAGCTCAACCGCTTCGCCAGGTAGCGGAGCATCAACGGCCGCCCGTCGCGGTGCGGGTGGGGCCGACGCGTCTGGTGGGCATCGGGTGTGGCCTTCGGTCCGGGCCCCGGTCGGGGCGTCAGTTGGCTGGAGTCGCAAGCAGATTGGGAAAGCGCAGGTCAGAGTGAAGCACCGGCGCACTGAGGCGGTGTTGCGGTCGTGTTGCCGCCCGTGACTTCTGGATCAGGTGTGCGCTCCTCCCCCTGGTGGCGGATCTGATCGGCTGTTACGTTCTGCTCGCTCGGTGCCGAATTGGCTGCCCACGCTCAAGCCCCGTCACACCTCGCGCGCCCCAACTCCCGTCATCGATCCCAGGGGGACCCTCATGGACGCTTCCCGTACGGCCCGCCGTCTCGGCCGGGCGGCCGCCCTCGCCGTCGCCGTCGCGCTCGCGGTCACCGCGTGCACCTCGGGCGAAGGAGGGACGGCCGACGGCGTGGCCAAGAGCGAGCCGCCGAGACAGGACTCCCAGGACATCAACGCCAAGCCGCTGGACCAGATCAGGGACGGCGGGGAGGTGCGCTTCCAGCTGGACCAGTGGATCACCCAGTGGAACCCGCTCCAGGTGGACGGCGGTTCCTACACCGACACGGTGAACCTGATCCGGGCCGTGGAGCCCTCGCTCTTCCGCACCGACGCCTCCGGCGCCTTCCAGGCGGACCCGGACTACCTGGTGGAGGCCAAGGTCACCTCGGTCTCGCCGCAGGTGGTCACGTACAGGCTGAACCCCAAGGCCAAGTGGTCCGACGGCAAGCCGCTGAGCTACCTGGACTTCAAGGCCGACTGGCAGACGGGCAACGGCAAGGACCCGGCGTACAACATCTACGACCCCTCCGGCTACGAGCTGATCTCCGCGGTCGAGCAGGGCGCCGACCCGAGCGAGGTCAAGGTCACCTTCTCGGAGCCGTACGCGGACTGGCAGAACCTGTTCCGCCCGCTGATCCCGGCGGCCGGCATCGCCAGCCCGGACGACTTCAACAAGGGCTGGGTGGAGAAGGTCCCGATCACCGCGGGTCCGCTGAAGATCGGCGTGGCGGACAAGACCGCGCAGACCATCAGCCTGGTGCCGGACCCGGCCTGGTGGGGCACCCGGCCCAAGCTCGACAAGATCACCTTCCGGGTGATGGACAAGGCCGCGAGCATCCAGGCGTACCTCAACAACGAGATCGACTTCGCCTCGGCCGGCACCGCCACCGCGTACGGGCAGCTCAAGAACGCCAAGGACACCGTGATCCGGGCCGCCAGCCCGTGGGACGAGGTGCACATCTCCTTCGGCGGCACCGGCGCGCTCGCGGACCGGAAGGTCCGGCAGGCCCTCGGCAAGGCGCTCGACCGCTCGGCGCTGATCAAGATCGCCAACAACGGGGTGCCGGTGGAGTTCAAGCCGCTCGGCAACCACATCATCATGCCCAACCAGGCCGGCTACCAGGACAACTCCGGCGAGTGGGCGAAGTTCGACCTGGCCGCGGCCGGGCAACTGCTGGACGAGGCCGGGTGGAAGGAGTCCGGCAGCGGCCAGCCGCGCACCAAGGACGGCAAGCCGCTGGAGCTGCACTGGGTGCTCAGCGACGGCACCCAGCAGGCCCAGGTCGACCTCGCCACCGCGGCGGCGGCGATGTGGCAGGCCGTGGGGGTCAAGGTCGACCTGGACAAGGTGGCGGCCAACGACTACTTCGCCAAGTACGTCACCCCGGGCAAGTTCGACATCGCGAGCTGGCGCAACACCGACTCGTTCCCGAACTCCAAGAGCCTGGCCAACTTCCGTCTGCCGGTGGGGGACAACACCTTCAGCAACCCCTCGCGACTGGGCACCCCGGAGATCGACGCCCTGCTGAAGAAGGCGGCCGGGACGGTCGACCCGGCGGAGGCGGCGAAGCTCTACAACCAGGCGGACGCGAAGATCTGGGAGCTCGGCCACACCGTGGAGCTCTACCAGCGGCCCGCCGTGGTGGCGACCCGCAAGGGGCTGGCCAACTACGGTGCCTTCGGCCTCGCCCAGGAGGACTACAGCAAGGTCGGCTGGGAGAAGTAGCCGCCGCCCGGACGGGCCCGGCCGCCGCACGGCAGGCGCTGGCGAGCAGCGCGGTGATCACGAGGCCGGTGGAGCGGGCGCGGGGGGATCGGCTCTGCCGCCCCCGCTGCCCGACCACCCGCCTTGACCTTCCGCGTTGCCCGCAGGCCGCCCGTGTCGTGGGGCCCGGCAGGGCCCGCGCTCTTCCAACCGGGGAAGAATCTAGCGGCGCTCCGGCCGCCCGCGAGGCAGCGCGCGGGGCACGCCCGGAAACCCGCCGAGCTGTCACCCGGTTCGCGCACCGGAGCGTCAACTACGGCTGACAGCAAGGAAAAAAGGGGCATTCCTGCCATTGCGCCCCGGGGTGTGAGGGGGCTTCCCGCCCCTGGTCCGTGCGCGCACACCGTCGTGCCCGCGCGTGCACACCTGCCGCGCCGATGCGTGCGCCCGGTCCGGACCGCTGCCAGGATGCGCGGGACAGGCCCTTTCCGCCCCCCTTCCCGACTCCGGAGCAGCTCCGATGGCCAGTGACCCCGCTGCCGCGGCACCCCACAGCCACCCCGTCGATCCGCCGCCGGTGCGCCGGATGGTCCCGCGCGACCGGCACGAGCCGCACCGGGTCTCCACCCCGCTGGAGCTGTTCTTCGACCTCTGCTTCGTGGTCGCGGTCGGCCAGGCCGGGCGGGAACTGGCCCACGCCCTGGCGGCCGGGCACTACGGCGACGGGCTGCGCGGCTACGCGCTGGCGTTCTTCGCGATCTGGTGGGCCTGGATGAACTTCACCTGGTTCGCCTCCGCGTACGACGTCGACGACGTGCCGTACCGGATCACCACGCTGGTGCAGATCGCCGGGGTGCTGATCCTCGCCGCCGGGGTGCCGCGGCTGTTCGCCACCCAGGACCTGACGCTGGTGATCGCCGGCTACGTGGTGATGCGGCTGGCGATGGTCACCCAGTGGCTGCGCGCGGCCGCCAGCGAGCAGGGCCTGGCGCGAAGGGTCGCGCTGGGCTACGCGGCGGGGATCACGCTCTGCCAGGTCGGCTGGGTGGTGGTGCTGTTCCTGCCGCACGACGTCCGCCCGTACGTCATCCCGCTCGGGGTGCTGTGCGAGCTGGCCGTGCCGGTGATCGCCGAGCTGCGGATGCGGACCTCCTGGCACCCGCACCACATCGCCGAGCGGTACGGGCTGTTCACCCTGATCGTGCTCGGTGAGACGGTGGCCGCGGCCACCGTCGCGGTGCAGTCGGGGGTGGACGAGCACGAGGACCTGGGCCGCCTGGTGCCGGTGGCGGCTGGCGGCCTGCTGATCTGCTTCTCGGCCTGGTGGATCTACTTCGCCCGGTCCGTCCACGAGCACCTGCGCTCCAACCGGCAGGCACTGGTCTGGGGCTACGGGCACTACCTGGTGTTTGGGTCGGCGGCGGCGATCGGCACCGGGCTGGAGGTCGCGGTGGAGTCGGCGGTGCGCCAGGCGCACATCCCGGACACCGCCGCCACCGCGACCGTCACCGTGCCCACCGCGCTCTACCTGCTCACGGTCTGGCTCCTGCACTCCCGGCACACCAAGCGGGGTGCGGCGGCCCAGGCGGTGGCGCCGGTGGGGGCCGCGCTGGTGCTGGCCTGCACCGCGCTCGGCGGCGCCGGGGTGCTCGCGGCGGGCCTGGTCTGCGCGCTGACGGTGGCGGTGGGCGTGCTGATCCACGGCCGGGAGAGCCAGCGGGCGGGCGTGTGGGCGCGGGGCCGGCGGGCGGGCGCCGGCTAGCCGACCCGTTCCAGCAGCACCGGCTCGTGCTCCGCCAGCCAGTCCAGGTAGGCCGGGTTGACCCTGGCCAGATCCAGGTAGGCGGCCCGCAGTTCGCCGTACAGCGCGTCCAGGGCGGGCGGGCTGAGCACCCGCGGACGCCAGGTGAACAGCAGTCGGACGGCCAGAGGGTCCCCGTGCACCGGGCGGACCACCGTGCCGGGGCCGGGTAACGAGGTCGGCTGGCACGGGCGGACGGCCTCGCCGGAGGCGACCAGCTCGGCGGCGGTGGCGTTGTCCCGCACCTGGACGACCCGGGGGTTGAGCCCGGCCTCGCTGAACACCCGGCGCATCGCCGCGTACTCGTGGTCGGCGGTCGGGTCGACCATCCAGGTGTCCTCGGCGAGGTCGGCCAGGTGGACGACCGGCCGGGCGGCGGCCGGGTGTCCGGCGGCGAGCGCGACGAACTGCGGCTCCCTGGCCATCAGTACCCGGTGCTCGGCGTCCGGCGGCACCCGCAGCGGGAAGCCCTCGCACTCGTACACGAAGGCCACGTCCAGCTGGTCGGCGGCGACCATCCGCAGCAGCGCGCTGGCCGAGACGTCCACGTGGATGGTGGTGTCGGTGTCCGGCAGCCGCTCGTGCACCCGGCGCAGCCAGGCCGCGACCGCCCGGCTGCCGACGCTGCCGATCCGCAGCCGCCGCTGCCGTCCTGGCCCGGCCGAGTCCCGGGCCTCCTGGCGGGCGGCGGCCACCAGGGCGGCCATCTCGGTGATCACCGGCCGGGCCCGGGAGAGCACCGAGTGGCCGAGCGCGGTGGGCCGGCTGCCGGTCTGCTCGCGGGTGAACAGGGTGCCGCCGATGGCCCGTTCGATGCGGTGCAGCTGGGTGGTGAGGGAGGGCTGGGTCATGCCGAGCTGGAGCGCGGCCTTGCGGAGGCTGCCGCTGTCGGCGATCGCGCACAGCACCCGGAGGTGTCTCACGTCGAGCTCCACGTCCGGAGCATAGACGTCGCCGCACCGTATCGCCAAGGACATGACAGGCATTCAAGGCGTGCCGAAGAGCCGGTCGGCGGACCGACCGGCCGGTCGACCGGCCCGGCGCGCGGCGAACCGGGCGGTCATGCGGCGGTGCTATCGCCGGTTGGCATCATCCGTGACGGCACCGGGCGGGTCGAAGCTCGGTGGGCAGCAACCCGCCCCGGCCACACCGTCGGGGCGGCCCCCCACCGTGCGCCGTCCCGGGCCCGGCCCCACCGGCCCCGGCGAGCCGGCGCACCGCGAAACCGGAGCCCCCACATGAAGCGATCCGTGCTGTCCGCCGCACTGGGCCTCGCCCTCGCGGCCGGCCTCGCGACCCTGCCCGCCACCGCGGCCTCAGCGGCCCCGGCCGGGCCGGCCCTCCAGGGCTACACCCCCTCGACGTCCGCCGGTCCGGCCGCGGAGACCGCGGACAACCAGGCCTTCTTCCGGGCCGTGATGGCCTCGGCCAAGGCCCGGCAGGCCGCCGACCCGTGGCTGCTGACCGTCACCGTCACCTACGACACCGCGAACGCGCCCTCCTTCACGAGTCAGATATCCCGGGCGGCGCAGATCTGGAACGGCTCGGAGCGCAACGTGCGGCTCCAGGAGACCGGCGGCAACGGCGACTTCTCGTACTACGAGGGGAGCGACAGCCGCGGCTCGTACGCCAGCACCGACGGGCACGGCCACGGCTACGTCTTCCTCGACTACCAGCAGAACCAGCAGTACAGCTCGCTGCGCGTGGTGGCGCACGAGACCGGTCACGTGCTCGGCCTGCCCGACGACTACTCCGGCCCGTGCAGCGAGCTGATGTCGGGCGGCGGCCCCGGCCCGTCCTGCACCAATCCGTACCCCGACGGCAACGAGCGCAGCCAGGTCGACTACCTCTGGTCGAACGGCCTGGCGGCGCGCGACTGACACGCCCGGCAGGCGGGTTCGGCGCGGCGGGCCGCCCGGCCGGAATCGGGCCGCCCGCCGCTCCGGGTACTTCCCCGCACGGGAGCCTAGCCGCCGCCGGAACGGAATGCCAGGGGCACGAATGAGTCAAGTCGAGGAAAAGGCGACTCAATTCCGTTCCACGGCAGGGGTATTGGATCGTGCTATCGCGGGTTGGCATCATCCGCGCACGCACCGGGTTGCCCGAAGCTCTGGGGACACCACCCGTTGACCAGGTGTTCCCCGCGGCCGGCCCCCAACCGGCCACGTCACCCCAGGAATCGGAGCCCCCACATGAAGCGATCCGTGCTGTCCGCCACCCTCGGCCTCGCCCTCGCGGCCGGCCTCGCCGTCCTGCCCACCACCGCCGCCGCCGCGGCGCCGGCCGCCCCGGCCGTGCAGGGCTACACGGCCACGACGTACGCCGGTTCGGCCGCGGAGGCGGCGGACAACCAGGCCTTCTTCCAGGCCGTGATGGCCTCCGCCAAGGCCAAGCAGGCCGCCAACCCGGGCCTGGCGACCGTCACCGTCACCTATGACGCCAGCTCCGCCCCGTCCTTCCGCAACCAGATATCCCAGGCCGCGCAGATCTGGAACAGTTCGGTCACCAACGTCCAGCTGCGGTCCGGTTCGGCCGCCGACTTCCGTTACTACGAGGGCAACGACAGCCGCGGCTCCTACGCCAGCACCGACGGCCACGGGCGCGGTTACGTCTTCCTCGACTACGCGCAGAACCAGCAGTACAGCTCGGTGCGCGTGGTGGCGCACGAGACCGGCCACGTGCTCGGTCTGCCGGACCACTACTCCGGCCCGTGCAGCGAGCTGATGTCGGGCGGCGGCCCCGGCACCTCCTGCACCAACCCCTACCCGAACGGCGCCGAGCGCACCCGGGTCAACTCGCTCTGGGTGCGCGGCTGACCCGCAGCCTTCCCACGGCCAGGGCAGTGAGCCCCGGACCGGTCGCGTCGGTGCGGCCGGTCCGGGGCGCCGCCGCGTCGGTGCGCCGCCGGGGGCTGTCGGTGCCGCGTGCGAGCATGCGGGCGAGACCCCTCCGCCCCCGACCGCCAGGAGCCACCGCCATGCCCCGTTCCGTCCCCGACCGGCTCGCCGACCTCCCGTACGCCGAGCTGCTGCGCCCGCACGGCGGGCCGCTGCGCAGCGACGAGCGCTACGACACCGCGCACTTCGACGGTGGCGAGCACACCGACGAGTCGGGCGCCGGGGCGGCCTTCCTGGAGTGCGCCTTCACCGGCGTCGCGCTCAGCGGGGTCAAGCTGCGCCAGGCCCGGTTCAACGAGGTCTGGGTGCAGGCCGGCCGCTGGGTCGCCTGCGACCTGAGCGACTCCGAGTGGCAGGACAGCGCCTTCGTCGGCGGGGTGCTCGCCGGGGTCGCCGGGTACGGCTCGGCGCTGCGCCGGGTGGTGTTCCGCGGCTGCAAGCTGGAGGCGGTCAACCTGCGCTCGGCCGTCCTGCGGGACGTCGTCTTCGAGGACTGCCTGCTGCGCGACGTGGACTTCGGCGAGGCGAAGCTGACCGGTGTGTCCTTCCCCGGCTCCACGCTGGAGGAGGTCCGGCTGCGCGGCGCGACGCTGAGCCGGACCGACCTGCGCGGGGCCGTCCGGCTCGGCCTGGTCGACGGCCACCAGGGGCTGCGGGGCGCGGTCATCAGCTCCACCCAACTGCTGGAACTGGCGCCGCAGTTCGCCCACGCGCTGGGGATCGAGGTCAAGGACCGCTGAACACCCGGGTTGTGTCCGGCCTCCTCCGCCCGTTCAGCCGGGCGTCGCCCGGTGACACCCGGACGAACAGTCCGCCAATCCTGCCGCGCGCATCTGGTGGGAGGCCTGGCGCGGGGTGGAGACTGCTGCGCGATCGAGTGAGCCCCGACTTGTGTACACAACATCGCCAGCGAAGGGACGGGCCGGGCTGATGGCCGAGTTGAGTCGTAGGAAGTTCGTCGCGCTGTCCGGTGCCGCCGCGGCAGGCCTCGCCGTGGCCGGCACCGGCGCCGGAGCCGCGGGGGCCGCCCCGAGCGGCACGGCCGCGACCGCCGCCACCACCGCGCTCAGCACGACCGGCACCATCACCGACGCCCGGCACGTGGTGATCCTGATGCAGGAGAACCGCAGCTTCGACCACTACTTCGGCACGCTGCGCGGCGTGCGCGGCTTCGCCGACCGCAGCGCCATCCAGATCTCCGGCGGCTACAGCGTCTTCAACCAGCCGAACGGCCTGTTCGGCCGGCAGTACCCGTGGCAGTTCAGCCAGACCAAGCCAGCCGGCGGCGCCGACCCCGAGCGCCTGGCCCAGTGCAACGGGGACCTCAGCCACGGCTGGTCCGACCAGCACAAGGCGTGGA
Source organism: Kitasatospora sp. NPDC048298 (assembly GCF_043201465.1). Classification (NCBI taxonomy): domain Bacteria; kingdom Bacillati; phylum Actinomycetota; class Actinomycetes; order Kitasatosporales; family Streptomycetaceae; genus Kitasatospora; species Kitasatospora sp. NPDC048298. Next base: position 25,151 of record NZ_JBICYZ010000041.1, on the reverse strand, counting down.
ACGGCGGCAAGCTGGACTCCTGGGTCGCCGCCAAGGGCAACGTCCGCACGCTCGGCTTCCTCACCCGCCAGGACATCCCGTTCCACTACGCGCTGGCCGAGAACTGGACCATCTGCGACGCCTACCACTGCTCCGTACTGAGCGCGACCGGCCCCAACCGCACCTACCACTGGTCCGGCCAGATCGACCCGGCCGGCGCCGCCGGCGGCCCGGCCTACGACGGCGGCGAGGAGAAGGGCCTGCGCTGGCAGACCTACGCCGAGGCGCTGGAGAGCGCGGGCGTCAGCTGGAAGGTCTACCAGAACGCCGCCGACAACTACGGCGACAACGCCCTGGCGTACTTCAGCAACTTCACGGGCGCCGCGGCCGGCAGCCCGCTGGCCGTCAAGGGCATGGGCTCGGTGCCCAAGGCCACCGGGCGGACCCCGGACGACATCGCCGCCGCGATCAAGGCCGACGTGCTGGCCGGCACCCTCCCGCAGGTCTCCTGGATCGTCGCCGACCAGGCCTCCTCCGAGCACCCGTACGCCACCCCGGCCGACGGCGCGCACTTCGTCCACATGGTGATCGACGCACTCAACGCGGACCCGAACGTCTTCGACTCGACCGTCCTGTTCCTCAACTACGACGAGAACGACGGCTTCTTCGACCACGTCCCGCCGCCGGCCGCCCCGGCCGGCACCCCCGGCGAGTTCTACAACGGCACCAACATCGGCCTCGGCTTCCGCGTCCCGCTGATCGCCGTCTCGCCCTGGACCCGCGGCGGCTGGGTCAACTCCGAGACCTTCGACCACACCTCGGTGCTGCGCTTCCTGGAGGTCTGGACGGCCGCCCTCGGCAAGCCCGCCACCTGCCCGAACATCAGCGACTGGCGCCGCAAGGTCTGCGGCGACCTGACCAGCGTGTTCGACTTCGCCAACCCGGTGTACGGCCTGCCCGCGCTGCCCGACACCTCGCAGACCATCGGTCTGTCCGCCTGCGGCCCGCTGCCCAACCCGGCCCCGGTGAACAACCAGCTGCCGGTGCAGGAGTCCGGCACCCGCCCGGCGCGCGCCCTGCCGTACCAGCCGAACGCCAACCTGGACCACTGGGACGCCGACGCCAGTGGTGTCATGCACGTCTGGGTGAAGATGTCCAACGAAGGCGCCGCCCGCGCCTCGCACTTCGCGGCCTACGCCAACGCCTACCGCGGCGGCGGCCCCTGGCAGTACACCGTCGACTCCGGCAGCCCCGTCACCGACTTCTTCAACTGCGGCACCAACGGCTTCGGCAACGGCAGGTACGACCTGACCGTCGTCGGCCCGAACCGCTTCCTGCGCCGCTTCACCGGCGACCTCACCAAGGCGGGCAAGAGCGTGGCCGTCACCGCCTCGTACGCGGTCGAGCCGGGGACGGGCAAGCTCGCGCTCTGGTTCAGGCTCGCCAACTCGGGCAGCACGCCGATGACCTTCACCATCGCCTCGAACAACTACCGGACGGACGGTCCCTGGACGTACCAGGTCCCGGCCGGCGGCAGCGTCGACGACTTCTTCAACGCGGTGGCTTACACCAACGGCTGGTACGACTTCACCGTCACGGTGGACGCCGACAGCAGCTGGTCCCAGCGGTTCACCGGCCACCTGGAGACGGGCGCGCCGAGCGTCACCGGCTGACCGCTCCCGGCGCCGCGGGCCCCGACCGCTCACCGGTGGTCGGGGCCCGCGGCGGTTCGGCCGCCGGCCTCAGGACCAGGGGGAGGGCGGGAACCAGATGTAGCCGAGCCGGCCCAGGATCCGCACGTCCCAGTAGACGACGGTGAAGACCCCGGCGACCAGGAAGGCCGCCGCGGTCAGCACGCTGATCCGGGCGGGCCCGGCCGCCAGCCGGCGCTGCAGTCGCCCGCCCGCCGTGTAGGTGAGCAGCACGAACAGCAGCGCCATGACCGCGATGTTGCCGATCGACTGCAGGAGGAACGCGCCGGCGCCGTAGACCGGGTCGTGGCTGTCGGCGGCGTGCCGGAACAGGTCGCGGAAGAGCGGGTACGGCCGGCCCACCAGGAAGCCGCCGATCAGCGCGCCGACGAGCACCAGCGGCGCGTTCGGGAAGCGGCGGGAGAGGCCGGCCAGCGGGTCCCGGACCAGACCGACGGCGGCCAGGCCGAGCACGATCATCACGAGCCCGATCAGGCCGAAGGTCACCATCGACTGGATGGACCGGGGCGTCAGGCCCTTGGCCGCGGCCGTCGAGAACTGCGGCATGTGCGTGCCGGCGAGGCCGACCAGCGCCCCGTAGGCGGCGGAGACCGGCGCCATGCCCGCGAAGATCCACCCCAGTGGCCGGGCGACGTGCAGCAGCCTGCCGCGCAGCGAGGGCGTCTGCCCGACCAGCGGGCCGACCGCGCCGAAGGCCGCGATGTTGCAGGCGGTGAACGAGCCGGCCAGTCCGGAGACGAAGGCGAACAGGATGCCGGAGAGCACTCCGGTGATCGGCGTGCCGTGGGCGTCGTGCCCGAGCAGGGCGTCGGCGCTGCTGAAGCCGATCTCGTCGTCGACCAGTTTCGCGTTCCAGGCGTACGCCAGCAGCAGTCCGCCGGCGGTACTGAGCAGCAGGGTGAGCCAGCGCCGCCGGGGGAAGTCCCCGGTGACGAACAGCGAGGTGCGGGAGGTGAGTTGGCGCGGGGTGGGATCGGCCGGCGCGTTCGGCCGGCCGGACGCGAAAGTACTCATGGCGGAGCCTCGATTCGGCAGGGGACCCGGTGCTCGACGGCTGACATCCTGGCGGTGCGGCCGGTCGGCCGCTTCTTCCGTCGTGCCGTGTCGCAGCGCGCTCGGGCGGCGCCGTCCGAGGACGGCGCCGCCCGATCCGCCGGGCTCCCGCGGCTCAGTTCCCGTGGCCGTAGCCGGAGTCGACGATCCGCTTCGCCCCCTCGGCGTAGTAGCCCGGGTCCGCGGGAAGGTCGGTGGCCAGGCAGTCGACGTACCGGTTGTACATGCAGAACGCGGCGGCGATCAGCACGGTGTCGTGGATCTCGGTGTCACCGGCGCCGGCCGCGCGGGCGGCCGCCACCGCCTCCGGCGAGACCGGCGCGGCCTGCGCCTGCACCTGCGCCGCGATCCGCAGCAGGGCCCGCATCCGCTCCGGGAGCGGCGCGGACGAGAGGTCGGCCAGGGCCGCCTTGACCAGGTCCTCGCCGCCGTCCAACTGCGCCGCGGCGAAGGCGCTGTGGGCCCCCTCGCAGAAGCGGGTGCCGTTGAGGTGGGAGACGTACGCGGCGACCAGCTCGCGCTCGCCCCGGCTCATCGGGGCCGGGGCCCGCAGCAGCGCGTCGGCCAGCATGCCCAGTGGGGCGGCGGTGTCCGGACGCAGCGTCAGCAGGCCGCTGATCCCCGGCAGTCCGTTGTCGATGGCGATGTGCGGCACGGTGCGCTCCCTTGGCTGGGCAGGACGGACGGCGCTCCATCCTCACGAGTGCCGGGCCGGGCCGCCAACTCCGAGATTGCCCTGACCGGACGGGAGCGACCGGCCGGTTCTGCCTGCCCCGCCTGCCCCGTCTGCCCCGCCGGTCCGGCCGCTCAGGCGAACGGCCCCCGGGGGAACCAGGGGTCGTGGACCTCCCGGGGCCCGTCGGAGGTCAGCAGGGTCAGGCTGTGGGCGCCGGAGGCGTACTCGGCCAGCTGGACCGCGCCGTGCCGGGTCTCCAGCTCGGCCTGCACGGGCACCGGCAGCTTGGTCAGCGCCCGTCGCAGCTGCAGGGCGTCGCGCCGGCTGATCGGCTGCGGGGAGCGCAGCACCAGCCGCAGCGGGCTGAGCGTCCCCGCCACCGGCACCCCGCTGCCCAGCTCGTAGCCGACCGCGCCGATCGGCCCCCAGGGGAGCCGGTGGTCCGCCACCAGCCGGCCGACCTCCGGCAGCAGGGCCAGCGCCGGGATGCCGGCCAGCCGCTCGGGGGCCAGCCGCTCGCGCCGTTCGGCGAGCTGCTCGGGCCGCAGCGTCCTGGCCACCGCCGCCCAGGGGGCCAGCGCGTCCATCCGCTGACCGGGGCGCGGGCCGCGCACGGTCACCGGGAACCACAGCTCGGGCGCCGCCTCCGGGTCCCGGGTGCAGCGCTGGGGGTGCGGCAGGTCGACCGGGTTGCCGACCACGGCGGGCGCCCGGCCGACCGTGACCCAGGGGTTCGCCCGCAGCACCGCCCGCGCCCAGTCCGGCAGCTCGCCGCCGGCGAGGGGCCGCAGCGAGCCGGGGCACTGCATCAGCAGCAGGTCGTGGGTGCCGGGCAGCCGGCCGTCCAGGGCGGCCAGCGGACCGACCCGCCGGCGCGGTCCGTCGTGCGGGTCCTCGGCGGTGCGCCGGGCGTGGCTTCCGGGGTGTACGACGGTCACAGCGGGCTCCAGAGGGTGGCGTCGATTTTCGCCGACGGCCCCAATCTGCGCCCGGCCGGCGGCCCCCGGCTACGGCCCTTGGGCGCGTCCACCAGGGACCAAAGGCTCAAGGTGCGCCCGTGGGCACCCGGTGTGAGAGTGGGGGCAGCCCGGTCATCAGACCTTCCGTCCATCCCCTTTGGAGGAGTCATGGGCATCTTCGAGAGGTTGTTCCACCGGTCGCAGCACGAGTCCGCCGGGCAGGAGGCCGCCCAGCGCGCCGCCCTCGCCCACGACGAGGCCGCCGACGCGTACACCAACGACGTCGAGCGCACCCGGGACCAGCAGGAGAAGCTCGCCCAGGAGGAGGCCGACCGGCGTGCCGCCGAGAACATGACCTCCGAGGGCGACCCCTGGGGCTGAGCCCCGGACTCAGCCCGTACGGGGCGGCAGCGGCGGGCGCCGCAGGTCCGGCCGGGGCGTGGACTCCGGCGGGGGCGCCGCGGCGGGCACGTCCTCCAGCAGGTCCAGGGCCAGCTGGACGGCGGTGACCAGTTCCGGGTGGCGCCCCCGCGCCCAGTCGCGCGGGGTGCGCAGCACGTGCACGTCCGGCTCGACGCCCCGGTTCTCCACCGACCAGCCGAGGCCGCCGCCGAACCAGGAGGCGTTCTTCGGCACCGAGATCTGGGTGCCGTCGCCGAGGGTGTGCCGCCCGCTCATCCCGACCACCCCGCCCCAGGTGCGGGTGCCGATCACCGGGCCGAGCCCGAGCAGCTTGATCGCCGCGATGATCACGTCGCCGTCCGAGCTGGTGGCCTCGTCGGCCAGCGCCACCAGCGGTCCGCGCGGCGCGTGCCGGGGCCAGCGCACCGGGTGGCGGCCCCGGCTGAAGTCCCAGGCCAGGACGTGCCGGGAGAGCTTCTCCAGCACCAGTTCGGAGACGTTGCCGCCGGCGTTGCCGCGCACGTCCAGGACCAGTGCGGGCTTGTCCAGCTCGCGCCGCAGGTCCCGGTTGAACTGCGCCCAGCCGGAGCCGCCGAGGTCCGGGATGTGCAGGTAGCCGCACCGCCCGTCGCTGAACTCCCGGACCAGGGAGCGCCGTCTGGCCACCCAGTTCTGGTAGCGGATGGGCCGCTCGTCGGTCAGCGGGGTGACCACGATCCGCCGCACCGGGCCGTCCGGGCCGCCGCGCAGGGCCAGTTCCAGGGTGCTGCCGCCGGTGCCGGCCAGCAGCGGCAGCGGTCCGCGCACCGGGTCCACCGGGCGGCCGCCGACCTCCAGGACCTCGTCGCCGTCCCGGACGCCCTGGGCGGCCAGCGGGGCGCGGGCGCGCGGGTCGGAGGTCTCGCCGGGCAGCACCCGGTGGACCAGCCAGCGGCCGTCGGGGGAGTGACGGGTGTTGGCGCCGAGCAGGCCGAGCGGCTGCTGGGCGAGGACGGGGCCCTCGGCGCGCCGGGACGGGGTGACGTAGGCGTGCGAGGTGCCGAGTTCGCCGAGGAGTTCGCGCAGCAGGTCGGCGAAGTCGTCGGGGGAGCAGACCCGGTCCAGCAGCGGCTCGTACTGGGCGACCAGCGCGGGCCAGTCCAGGCAGGACATCCGCTCGTCCCAGAACTGGTCCCGGACGATCCGGGCCGCCTCGTGGTACGCCTGGCGCCACTCGGCGGCCGGGTGCACGGTGTGGGTGATCCGGCGCAGGTCGACGGTGGTGCCGGCGGCGGGGGCGGCGACCGGGATCACCCGCAGCGCCCCGGCCGAGTAGACCACGATCGAGCCGCCGTCCCCGGAGACGGCGTAGCCGTCCAGCTTGTCGACCAGGGTGCTGCGGGTGCCCCGGGCGAGGTCGAAGTGCTCCAGTGAGGGGCGCCCCGAGGTGTCCTCCGGGCTGGCGAAGGTCTGTCCGAGGGTGCCGGAGATCGGCCAGCGCAGCCAGACCAGGCCGCCGCGCACCGCGTCGGTGGCCGAGTACTTGGAGGCGATCACCGGGAACTGGAGCAGCCGCTCGCCGATGCCCTCCGGGTCGACCCGGACGGTGCCGTCGCCGCCGCCGTCGCCGTGCGGGGCGCCGTCCTCGGCCGGGGCGGCGAACGGTGAGGGGGTGTCGGCGGCGAGCGACACGAGGTACGGGCGGCAGCCGACCGGGAAGGAGAGGTCGCCGGTGTGCACGTCGTGGACCGGGTCGAAGCCGCGCCAGGACAGGAAGGCCAGGTAGCGGCCGTCCCGGGTGAACACCGGCTGCTCGTCCTCGAACCGGCCGTCGGTGACGTCGGTGGTCCCCGCGGGCGTGTCGGCGCGGGTGAGCCGGATGCGGCGCAGCGAGCGCCCGGCGACCGGCTCGGACCAGGCGATCCAGTGCGAGTCGGGGGAGAAGCGGGCGCTGGAGACCGGTCCGTAGCCGGAGGCGGCCACCTCGCGGACCTCGCCGTCGGCGGCGGAGAGCAGCAGCAGCCGCCCGTCCGAGGTGGTGACGGCGAGCCGGCTGCCGTCGGGGGAGGCGGTGAGCTCCAGGACGCGGCCGATCCGTCCGGCGGCGAGCAGCCGGTGGCGGTGCCGGTCCGAGCCCTGGTGGCCCGGCGGCCCGGCGTGGCCGGGCAGCGGCACCACCTCGATCGCGTCGGCCCCCTCGGCGTCGGTGATCCAGGCCGCCTCGCCGGTGTGCCCGAGCACCACCGGCAGCCGGGTGCGCACCCCGGGGGTGTCGGCGAGCGCGCGGGCCGGACCGTCCTTGTGGGTGAGCCAGTACTGGCTGCCGCGCACGGTGATCACCCCGGCCCGGCCGGTCTGGTCGCAGGCGAGGTCCTTGACCTGGCCGGCGGTGTTGACCTGGTAGGGGCGGCGGCCGGCCCGGGCGCCGCCGAGCGGGACGTGCAGCAGGTGCGGGGCGGGGGCGTCCAGGCCGTCCAGCAGCCAGAGGTCGCCGGCGTGCTGGTAGACGATCCGGGTGCCGTCGGTGGCGGCCTCGCGGGCGTAGTAGGAGGCGTGGTCGGTGTGCCGGCGCAGGTCGGTCCCGTCCGGGCGGCAGGAGTAGACGTTGCCGATGCCCTCGTGGTCGGAGAGGAAGGCGATCCGGCTGCCGAGCGCTCCGGTGACCGGCATCGGTGCGGCGAGGTGCCCGGTGTGCTCGGGCAGGATCCGCTCGCCGTCCACCCAGAGCCGGCCGATGGCGCCGCCGCGGTAGCGCTTCCAGGCGGCCGGCTCGTGCGGGGCGGCGCCGGTGAGCAGCACGGTCCGCTCGCGGCTCATCTGGGCGTCGCCGACCGGCCCCCAGGGCATCCGGCGGCCGGGGGAGCCGTCCGGTGGCAGGGCGTGCGCCCAGGTGTAGTGGCCGAAGGGCTCGTGGTAGGAGGTGACGGCCAGCACCTCGCCGTCCGGCAGCCAGCCGCGCACCCGGGTGTCGTGGCTGCCCCAGAAGCTGAGCCGGCTCGCCTCGCCGCCGTCGACCGGGGCGGTCCACACCTCGGGGGTCAGGCCGAACCAGCTGGTCCAGGCGAGGGTGGTGCCGTCGGGGGAGAAGCGGGGGTGGCTGACCCGGGTGCGGTCGCAGCCGACCCGCCAGGCCCGGCCGGTGCCGGCGCCGTCGGCGTCCAGCGGGGCGATCCAGACGTCGTCCTCGGCGGTGAAGGTGAGCAGGCCGCCGTGTAGGTGGGGGTAGCGGAGGTAGCCGGGCGGGGTCACCCCTCCATCCTTCGACGGGGTGTCACCCCCGGCAACCGGAGAAGCCGGGAACCGGTCTGGACCATTGACACCGCCCTGTCGAATCCACTTCAGTGGTCTAGTCCAACTTGGGTGCCAGGCCGGGCCGTTCCCCCCACTGGCGCGTGCTCCGGCGTGCCCTCGGACGTCCCCCACGACCGCGCCATCGCAGGAGCACCCGCATGCGCAGAACACCCATGCCCAAGACCCCGGTCAGGGGCCGCCGCGCGGCCCTCGCCGCCGGTACCGCCTCCGCCGTCGCCGCGGCCGCCCTGGTCGGCGTCACGCTGGGCCTGGCGCCCACCGCCTCGGCCGGCGAGTTCCTGGTCAACGGCGGCTTCGAGTCCGGCTCGCTCGGCCCCTGGAGCTGCACCGGCAACTCCGGCAGCGTCGTCACCGCCCCCGTGCACGGGGGCAGCCGCGCGCTCGCCGCGGCCGCCACGGCCGGCGACACCGCCCAGTGCGCCCAGACCGTCACCGTCGCCCCGAACACCACCTACACGCTCAGCGCCTTCGTCAACGGCTCGTACGTCTACCTGGGCGTGGACGGCGGCGGCCCGAGCACCTGGACGCCGGGCACCGGCGGCTCGTACCAGAAGCTCAGCGTCAGCTTCACCACCGGGGCCAACCAGACCAGCGCCACCGTGTACACCCACGGCTGGTACGGGCAGGGCACCTACTACGCGGACGACATCTCGCTGGACGGCCCGGGCGCGCCCAGCCCGACGCCCACGCCGACCGCCACCGCCTCCCCGACCGCCACCGCCTCCCCGACCGCGACGCCCACCGGCACCCCCTCGCCGACCGCGACGCCGACCGGGACGCCGACGGGCACCCCGACCGGCACGCCCACCAGCCCGCCCGCCGGCAGCCACGCCCTGGTCGGCTACCTGCACGCGAGCTTCGCCAACGGCGCCGGCTACACCCGGATGGCCGACGTCCCGAACTCCTGGGACTTCATCGACCTGTCCTTCGGCGAGCCCACCTCCGTCACCTCCGGCGACATCCGCTTCAACCGCTGCCCGGCCACCGAGTGCCCGACCGTCGAGTCGGACGACGAGTTCAGGGCCGCCATCGCCGCCAAGCGGGCCCAGGGCAAGAAGGTGCTGATCTCGATCGGCGGCCAGAACGGCCAGGTCCAGCTGACCACCACCGCCGCCCGGGACACCTTCGTCAGCTCGGTCTCGGCGATCATCGACAAGTGGGGCCTGGACGGCCTGGACATCGACTTCGAGGGGCACTCGCTCTCCCTCAACACCGGTGACACCGACTTCAGGAACCCGACCACCCCGGTCATCGTCAACCTGATCTCCGCGCTGAAGACCCTCAAGGCCAAGTACGGCCCGGGCTTCGTTCTGACCATGGCGCCGGAGACCTTCTTCGTCCAACTCGGCTACCAGTACTACGGATCCGGCCCCTGGGGCGGCCAGGACCCGCGCGCCGGGGCGTACCTGCCGGTCATCCACGCGCTGCGCGACGACCTCACCCTGCTGCACGTCCAGGACTACAACTCCGGCTCCGTCATGGGCCTGGACAACCAGTACCACTCGATGGGCGGCGCCGACTTCCACGTCGCGATGACCGACATGCTGCTCAAGGGCTTCCCGGTGGCCGGCAACACGAACAACGTGTTCCCGCCGCTGCCCGCCTCCAAGGTGGCCGTCGGCATGCCGGCCACCACCAACGCGGGCAACGGCTACGTCGCCCCGGCCGAGGTGAACAAGGCGCTCGACTGCCTCACCAGGTTGGCCAACTGCGGTACCTACGTGCCGCGTTCGGGCGCCCAGCCGAACCTGCGCGGACTGATGACCTGGTCGATCAACTGGGACCGGTTCGGCGGCCAGGAGTTCTCCAGGAACTTCAACGGCTACTTCGGCCGCTGAGCCGCCGAGCGGCTGATCCGACCGGCCGCTGATCCGGCGGGCCGCCGGCCCGACCGCCCGCGGGGCCGTGCTTGAACCTGACACCGGTGTGAGGTCCAAGCATGGTTCCCATGGCGACCACACAGCTCACAACCCCGGTACCCCACAAGCCCTTTCCGCTCCCCGCCCTGCTCGCACTGGCCACCGCGGTCTTCGTCACCGGCCTCACCGAGAACCTGCCGGCCGGCGTGCTGCCCGGGATGAGCGCGGCGCTCGGAGTCGGCGAGTCCGCGGCCGGGCAGACCGTCACCGTCTACGCGATCGGCTCCGCCGTCACCGCGATCCCGCTCAGCGCGGCCACCGCCGGCTGGGGCCGCAAGCGGCTGCTGCTCACCGCGATGGCGGGCTTCGCGGTGGCCAACACCGTCACCGCGGTCTCCACCAGCTACCCGCTCACGCTGGCCGCCCGCTTCCTCGCGGGCGTCGCGGCCGGCCTGGCCTGGGCCCTGCTGGCGGGGTACGCGCGCCGGCTGGTACCGGTCGAACAGCAGGGCCGGGCCATGGCGGTCGCGATGGCGGGCGTGCCGGTGGCGCTGTCGCTGGGAGTGCCGGTCGGCACCTTCCTCGGGCAGGCGCTCGCCTGGTGGGTGCCCTTCCTGGCCATGACGGCACTGGCGGTCGGCGTGATCGGCTGGATCGCGGCGCTGGTGCCGGAGCAGCCCGGGCAGCCGGCCGGCGGGCGGGCGCCGGTCCGGCAGGCGCTCGCCGTGCCCGGCGTACGGCCGGTGCTCACCGTGACGGTGCTCTACGTGCTCGCCCACACCATCCTGTACACCTACGTCGCGCCCTTCCTGGACCGGGCCGGCCTCGGCGGCGCCACCGGCACCGTGCTGCTGGTCTTCGGGCTGGGCTCGCTGGCGAGCGTCTGGCTGACCGGCGCCCACATCCACCGCCGGCTGCGGCGGCTGACGATCCTCGGCGCGCTGCTGGTCGCGCTGGCGGCGGCCGTCCTCGCCGGGTGGTCCGCCGACGCGCCGCCGGTGTACGTCGCCGCACTGTGCTGGGGCCTGGGCTGGGGCGGCGCCCCGACCCTGCTGCAGACCGCGCTCGGCGACGCGGGCGGGGAGCGGGCGGACACCGCCCAGGCCGTCCTGGTGACCCTGTGGAACGCCGCGATGGCGGGCGGCGGCGTGGTCGGCGGGCTGGTCCTGAGCGGCCTGGGCGCCGGCGCCCTGCCCTGGACGGTGCTCGCGCTGATGCTCCCCGTCCTCGCCGTGGTCACCGCCGCCCGCCGCCACGCCTTCCCGCCCCGGCGGTAGGGCCTGTCTTCGAACTCGCGCCTGCGGGGCGACGCTCCCTAGCGCTCCATCAGCCGGTGCACCGCCTCGACCACCTCGGGGGAGGCCTTCGCCATGGAACCCGACTCGTACGGCGGCTGGGGGTCGTACTCGATCAGCAGCTGGATCGCCTGCGCGGTGGTGTCCCCGCTGATCAGGCCGGCCAGCGTCAGCGCGAGGTCGATCCCGGCCGAGACGCCGGCGGCGATGGCGTACTTGCCGTCGATGACGACCCGCTCGGTCCCGGTTGGCTCCGCCCCGTACGCGGGCAGCCGGTCCAGGACGCCCCAGTGAGAGGTGGCCCGACGGCCCTTGAGCAGCCCGGCGGCGCCCAGCAGCAGCGAGCCCGAGCAGACCGAGGTGGTCCAGGTGGTGGTCGCGTCCACCCGGCGCAGCCAGTCGAGCAGTTCCTCGTTCGCGAGCTGCGCCTGCGTGCCGGGCCCGCCGGGCACCAGCAGCAGGTCGGCCGAGTCCACCTCGTCCAGGGTGGCCTCCGCGGTGATCGACAGGCTGCCGACGTCGTTGCGCACCGGCCCCCGTTCGGCGGCGGTGAACACCACCTCGGCGCCGGGGATCCGGGACAGCACCTCGTACGGGCCGACCGCGTCCAGGGTGGTGAAGTCGGGGTAGAGCAGGATGGCGATGCGCATCAGTGACCTCCGGTCGGTTCGGGTCGGAAGCGGCGTCGGTACTCGGCGGGCGGGGCGGCCAGGGCCCGGACGAAGGCGCGCCGCATCGCCTCCGGGGTGCCGTAGCCGCAGGAGCGCGCGATCTCCTCGACGCCGTCGTCGGTGTCCTCCAGCAGCCGCCGGGCGGCCTCCAACCGGACCCCGTCCACGTACCGGCCCGGGGTCACCCCCACCTCGGCGGCGAAGGCCCGGGCGAAGTGCCGCGGCGACAGCGCCGAGCGGCAGGCCAGGGCCTCCACCGAGAGGTCGCCCTCCGGGTGCTCGGCGATCCACCGCTGCACCTCGCGCAGCGGCTGCCGGGCCGCCACCTGGGCGGCCAGCTGGGTGCTGAACTGGGCCTGGTTGCCCGGCCGGCGCAGGAAGACCACCAGGTGGCGGGCGACCAGCAGGGCCGTCTCCCGTCCCAGGTCCTCCTCGACCAGGGCCAGCGCCAGGTCGATCCCGGCGGTGACCCCGGCCGAGGTGGCGACGTTCCCGTCCCGGACGTGGATCGGGTCCGGGTCCACCTCGACGTCCGGGAACCGCCGGGCCAGCTCCTCGCCGTAGGCCCAGTGGGTGGTCGCCCGGCGCCCGGCCAGCAGCCCGGCCTCGGCGAGCAGGAAGGCGCCGGTGCACACCGACACCACCCGCTCGGCCCGGCCGGCCAGCTCCCGGATCCGGGCCACCAGTGCCGGGTCGGCGAGCTTGGTGCCCTCCCCGCCGGGAACCAGCAGGGTGTGCACCGGCCCGACCTCGGCCAGGTCCGCGTCCGGCAGCAGCCGCAGTCCGCTGTGGCTGCGCACCGGACCGCCGCCGGGGGAGGCCGTGGTCACCCGGTACGCGTCCGGCTGCCCGGAGGCCTTGCCCGCACCCGCGAACACCTCCAGCGGGCCGGTCACGTCGAGGCTCTGCACGCCCTCGAAGAGGACGATGACCACGTTGCGCGCTCTCATGCGACCAGCCTCCCAACGGGCGACGGTGGCAGCAATGACCTGTTTCCCACCTTTCCTGCCACCGACGCGCGGGCGGACGCGGAAGGCGCAGGAAGGCGCAGGAAGACGCGGAAATGGCGGGCGGGCGCGGGAAACGCGGGAGGACGCGGAAACGCCGGAAGGCCCCTCGCTCTCGCGAAGGGCCTTCCGGCTGTCTGTGCGCCGCCAGGGACTCGAACCCCGGACCCGCTGATTAAGAGTCAGCTGCTCTAACCAACTGAGCTAGCGGCGCCTGCTGACGTGGAGAACATTACCTGGTCAGCAGCCGAAACTCACAATCGGGCCGGAGCGGGGGCCCGGCCCGCTCACATGGTCAGCACCACCTTGCCCCGGACGTGCCCGGCGCCGACCAGCCGGTGGGCCTGGGCGACCCGCTCGATCGGGAACGACTCCTCGACCTCCAGCCGCAGCGCGCCGGCCTCCCACAGCTTCACCAGCTCGGCCAGCCGCCCGGCCGTCCGCTCGCCCCGCAGCCCCCGGACGCCCAGCCGCTCGGCGCCCGGGTAGTCGACCACGGTGCCGATCCGGCTCCGGTCGGCGACCAGTTCCACGGAGGCCTCCAGGGCGCCCCGCCCGGCGGCGTCGAACGCCGCGGTCACCCCCTGCGGCGCCACCGCCCGGACCCGCTCGACCAGCCCCTCGCCGTACGCGACCGGCACCGCGCCCAGCTCCCGCAGGTACGCGTGGTTGCGCTCGCTCGCGGTGCCGACCACCGTGGCGCCCCAGGCCCGGGCCAGCTGGACGGCGACCGTGCCGACCCCGCCCGCGGCGCCGTGCACCAGCACGGTGTCGCCCGGGCCGACGCCCAGCCCGGTGAGCGCCACGTGCGCGGTCTGGCCGGAGGCGGAGAGCGAGCCGGCCTGCTCCCAGGGCATTCCGGCGGGCTTGGCCACCAGCCGGCCGGCGTCGACCGTGACCCGGTCGGCCTGGCAGCCCAGCACCCGGAAGCCCAGCACCTCGTCCCCGACCCGCCAGTCGCCGGCGTCCCGGCCGAGGGCGTCCACCACCCCGGCGAACTCGTTGCCGAGGACGAACGGCGGCTCGACCGCCGTCCCCGGCGGGCGGAACCCCTCGCGGATCGCGAGGTCCACCGGCTGCACCCCGGCCGCGTACACCCGCACCCGCACCTCGCCCGGCCCGGGTTCCGGGTCGGGCACCTCGGTGACCCGCAGGACCTCCGGACCGCCGCTCCCCGTCACGGTGACCGCCTTCATCCTGTGCCCACCCCTCTTCGATCGTTCCGATGCCGACGATCCTCCGACCTGAAGTGCACTTGAGGTCAAACCCTTGTTCAGCGTGTCGACAGCATTGGGCGCATTGTCAGATTTATCCTGGACGGCGCTCAGCCGTCCGTCGTCGAGAGGAACCTCCCCGTGGGCCAGCTGCCCCTGTTCTTCCTGGTGCTGCTCGCCTCCGTGGTGACCATGCCGCTCGGACGGAAGACCGGAGTGCCACAACCGGTACTGATGACCCTCCTCGGCATCGTCATGGCGCTCGTCCCGCAGATCCCGGACGTCACCATCGAGCCCGAGCTGATCCTGCCGCTGGTCCTGCCGCCGCTGATCTTCGCGGTGGCCCGGCGCTCCTCGGTGCGCTACTTCAAGGCCAACGCCCGCTCGATCCTGCTGCTGGCGGTCGCCCTGGTGGTGGTCACCACGGTCGCCGTGGCCGGCACCGTGCACTGGCTGCTGCCCACCCTGCCGCTGGCCGCCGCGATCGCGGTCGGCGCGCTGGTCTCCCCGCCCGACCCGGTCGCCGCCGTCGCGGTGGCCGGCAGCGTCGGGCTGCCCCGCCGCCTGGTGGCGATCCTGGAGAGCGAGGGGCTGTTCAACGACGTCACCGCGATCGTCGTCTACTCGCTGTCCATCGAGGCCATGGTCAGCGGCGACTTCTCGGCCGGCGACGCGGTGCTGCGCTTCGTGCTGTCCGCGGTGCTGGCCGTGGTGGTCGGCGTCGCGCTCGGCTGGGTCAACACCAAGCTCGCCGAACGGCTGGACGACCCGACCCAGCAGGTCGCGCTCAACCTGCTGGTGCCCTTCGCCGCGTACACCCTGGCCGAGGAGATCCACGGCTCCGGCGTGCTCGCGGTCGTGGTCTGCGCGCTCTACCTCGCCGAGCGGGCCTCCGACGCGGACGCCGTCTCCTACCGGCTGGTCGGCAACGCCTTCTGGGAGGTGGTCGAGATCCTGATCACCGGCGTCGCCTTCGGCCTGATCGGCCTGGAGCTGGCCACCGTGCTCAAGGAGGCCGGCCGCGGCTGGACCGGCTTCATCGGCGACGCGGCCGTGGTCATCGCCGTGGTCGTCCTGGTCCGGCTGCTCTGGCTGCTGCCGGCCGGCTGGCTGTCGAAGAAGCTGCGCTCCGGCGACGACGAGGACACGCCGTTCAGCTGGAAGGAGAGCGTGATCCTCTGGTGGTCCGGCATGCGCGGTGTGGCCACCGTCGCCCTGGCGCTCGCCATCCCGCTCACCCTGCACTCCGGCGAGGACTTCCCCGAGCGCGGCCGACTGGTCTTCATCGCCTTCAGCGTGGTGCTCTTCACCCTGCTGGTGCAGGGCCTGACCCTGCCCTGGCTGGCCAAGCGGTTCGAGCTGGACATCGACCAGGACAAGCACGAGCAGGCCGTGCGCCAGCTCTGGTGGCGGGCCGCCAAGGCCGGGCTCAGGCGGCTCGGCGAGATGGAGGAGCAGGACCGGCTGCCCGCCGAGGTCGCCGACCGCCTGCGGGACCGTCAGCACGACCGGCTGGCCCGGCTCTGCCCGGAGAACTACGCCGAGGAGGAGGCCGCCGAGGCCAGGCTGCGGATGGCCCAGTGGCGGGCCGCCCGGGACGTCGAGCAGGAGATGATCGCCGCCTCCCGTCGCGAGATGCTCGCCGCCCGCAGCGAGCCCGGCGCCGACCCGGAGCTGGTCGACCACGTGCTGCGCGGACTCGACCTGCGCTCCGAACGGAAGTGACGGGGCGTCCACTCGCCCCGCAGCGCACCGTCCACGTCCTGCGGGCGCACCGTCCGCGCCCGCGGGGCGGAATGTGCGCGACCGGCCCCGGGGTTGCATAGGCTGAACCCGGGCAGGCCGTCAACGGAGTCGGCGCACCACCAGTACCCGCACGACCTCGGCGAACCCTCACGCCTGGCCCTGCCGGTTTCTGCACCCAGATGAATCGAGGACCCACCGATGTCGGAGACCCGCGCCGACGCCCGCACCCCGCTGGACCGCACCCCGCAGTGGGCCGCCCTGGCCAAGCACCGGGCCGAACTGGGCGACACCCACCTGCGTCAGCTGTTCGCCGCCGACCCCGAGCGCGGCCGCCGCTACACCCTCCAGGTCGGCGACCTGCACGTGGACTACGCCAAGCAGCTGGTCACCGACGAGACGCTGGAGCTGCTGCGCGAGCTGGCCGCCGCCACCGGCGTCGCCGAGCTGCGGGACGCCATGTTCCGCGGCGAGAAGATCAACAACACCGAGCACCGCGCGGTCCTGCACACCGCGCTGCGCGCCCCGCGCGGCGCCGTGATCGAGGTCGACGGCGAGAACGTGGTGCCCGCGGTGCACGCAGTCCTCGACAAGATGGCCGTCTTCGCCGACCGGGTCCGCAGCGGCGAGTGGAAGGGTCACACCGGCAAGCCGATCCGCACCGTCGTCAACATCGGCATCGGCGGCTCCGACCTCGGCCCCGCGATGGCCTACGAGGTGCTCCGCTCGTACGCCAAGCGCGACCTCGACGTCCGCTTCGTCTCCAACGTGGACGGCGCCGACCTGCACGAGGCGGTCCGCGACCTCGACCCGGCCGAGACGCTGTTCATCGTCGCCTCGAAGACCTTCACCACCATCGAGACCATCACCAACGCGGTCTCCGCCCGCGACTGGCTGCTCACCGGGCTGCGCGCCGACACCGACGCGGTGGCCAAGCACTTCGTCGCGCTGTCCACCAACGCCCAGGGCGTGCAGGACTTCGGTATCGACACCGCCAACATGTTCGAGTTCTGGGACTGGGTGGGCGGCCGCTACTCCTACGACTCGGCCATCGGCCTCTCGCTGATGATCGCCATCGGCCCGGACGCCTTCCGCGAGATGCTGGACGGCTTCCACCTGGTCGACGAGCACTTCCGCACCGCCCCGCCGGAGCAGAACGTCCCGCTGCTGCTCGGCTTGCTCGGCGTCTGGTACGGCGCGTTCTTCGACGCCCAGGCGCACGCGGTGCTGCCCTACTCGCACTACCTGTCCAAGTTCACCGCCTACCTGCAGCAGCTGGACATGGAGTCCAACGGCAAGTCGGTGACCCGCGACGGCACCCCGGTGGACTGGCAGACCGGCCCGGTGGTCTGGGGCACCCCCGGCACCAACGGCCAGCACGCCTACTACCAGCTGCTGCACCAGGGCACCAAGGTCATCCCGGCCGACTTCATCGGCTTCGCCAAGCCGGTCGCCGACCTGCTCCCCGGCCTGGTCGCCCAGCACGATCTGCTGCTGGCCAACTTCTTCGCCCAGACCCAGGCGCTGGCCTTCGGCAAGACCCCGGAGGAGGTCGTCGCCGAGGGCGTGCCCGCCGAACTCGTCCCGCACAAGACCTTCAAGGGCAACCACCCGACCACCACCATCCTGGCCGGCGAGCTGACCCCGTCGGTGCTCGGCCAGCTGGTCGCGCTCTACGAGCACAAGGTGTTCGTCCAGGGCGCGGTCTGGAACATCGACTCCTTCGACCAGTGGGGCGTCGAGCTGGGCAAGGTGCTCGCCAAGCGGATCGAGCCGGTGCTGCTCACCGGCGAGGGCGCCGACCAGCTGGACAGCTCCACCGCCGAGCTGGTCGCCCGCTACCGGGCGCTGCGCGGCCGCTGAGCCCGGGTCGGGCCGTCCGCTCCGGCGGGCGGCCCGGTCGGGTCTCTCGGGCCGGGCCCCGGTCGGGTCTCTCGGGCCGGGCCCCGGTCGGGTCTCTCGGTCCGGGCTTCTCGGCCCGGGGAGGCACCGGAAACGCCGGAAGGCCCTTCGCTCTCGTGAAGGGCCTTCCGGTTGTCTGTGCGCCGCCAGGGACTCGAACCCCGGACCCGCTGATTAAGAGTCAGCTGCTCTAACCAACTGAGCTAGCGGCGCCTGCTGACAGAGAAGACTCTAGCAGCGCCGTGCGGCCGAGCCAAAATCGAATACCGGTCGCCCCGCGTTCACCCCCCGGTCACGACGGCCGACCCGGCGGGAACCGCCGCGCCCGGCTCACGCGCCGCCCGGACGCAGGCCCAGAGCACCACCGCGGCGCCGGGCAGTCGGGGATCGCGCCGCTCCGGTGCGACGACCCACCGGCCGGCGCCCTGCCCGGGGGAGTCCGGGCTGTTCACCATCCGCTGCAGCGGCGGCACGGTCACCGCGTCGCCCCTGCCGTGGCACAGCAGCGGCGGCACGTCCCGGGCCCACTCCTCCCAGGCCAGCAGCCGGCGCAGCCGGGGCGCCGCGCCCGGCTGGACGAACAGCAGCAGCCGCCCCCGGTGGACGGCCACCGGCCCGCAGCCCGGCCCGGAGGCCCACAGCTCGTCCAGCACCCGGCGGCCGAACAGCGCCGGCATGCTGATCACGTCGAAGGCGCGCCCGCAGGGCAGCACCGAGGGCGCCCAGGGGCGGCTCTCCCACAGGGCGCGCATGCTGCGCGGGTACTCGCTGGCGGAGGCCAGCCAGGCCTCCCCGGCCGCGCCGACGCACTCCACCGTGGGGTGCATCACCGACGGGTACATCGCCGACTGCTGCGTCACCGACTGCTGTGTCACCGACTGCTGTGTCCAGATCTCCACGGAGAGCAGCCTGCGGGGCGCACGCCCCGGGCGGGGCGGAAAGCACGGTTCGCCGGACAGCGCGGCGGGGGACGGCGTACCCTTCCCCGCCGCGCATATGCCAGAGGCCTGTGCCCGAGCGGGGTCCGTCCGTCCCGCCGTCGGGCGCGGGGCTCAGTCCTCGTGCCGGCGCGGCTGGAGCAGGGTGCGGCCGTACTCGATCATCTTGGCGGCGTAGTCCGGGGTCCAGTCCGCCCGCTGGGCGATCTCGACGTCGGAGAGCGCGTCGAAACGGCGCGGGTCGGCGAGCTGCGCGGCGGCGACCGCCTGGAAGTCCGTGGCCCGCTCGGCGGCCGCCCGGAAGGCCAGGGCCAGTTCCGTGGAACGGCGCAGCAGCTCCGCCGGGTCCTCGATCGACTCCAGGTCGAAGAATCGTTCCGGCTCGGGTTCGGCGGACTGCGGCTCGAACAGCAGCTGCACCGGACGCCGGCGCCTGGTGGGCTCGGTCGACTCTGGGGAGTCGGGCATGGACGGACACCTCCGGGTCTCGGGTGGGGGTGGTGGGAATCTGCTCCGGGCCGCGCCGCCCGGTCGTGGCCGCCGTCCATTGTCTCGCGGCGATGGCCGGTAGCGGAACGGTGCGCACGCGAGCGCTATTCCCCGGCACGCGCCGGGCGCGTGCCCTGGGCGCCGCGCATCCGAGCAGCGGGCGAACCGGTTGTCCCGGTGTCCCCGCCATCCGCACCACCGGGAGAACCCCCATGCGCAGCCGAGCGATCCTCTCCACCGGCGTCCTCCTGGCCGCTCCCGCCCTCGGCCTGGCCGCCGCGGCGCCCGCCGTCGCCGCCGAGACGGCGGTGGTGGCGCAGGGCCCGACGAGCGCCCCGGGCGCCCCGTCGCAGGCGACCTGCCCGAGCGGTACCCACCTGACCGGCGGCGGCTACGTGCTCCCGGCCGGGACCAACGACACCGTGACCCACAACGGTCCGTCCCAGGACGCGACCGGGTGGATCGCGCGGACCGACCACTCGGCCGTCAAGGCCTTCGCCGTCTGCGAGACCGAGGACTGACCTCCCACCGCGGGTGCACCCGGTCTACCGCAGGTGCACCCGGTGGCCGCTCAGGTGGTGCAGCACCTGGTGGTTGGCCTCCCAGCCGTCCGGGAAGGCCACCGGGACGCCCAGCTGCACCGGCTCCGTCGCGGGGTGCTCGTCCAGCAGCTCGGCGATCCCGGCCCGGGCCACCACGATGCAGGCGTGCCGGTGCCGGGAGGCGAGCACGCAGAGCCGGCCGGTCTCCAGGTGGAAGGCGGTCGCGTCGGGGCGTCCGGAGAGCGGGTGCAGCACCACGGTCACGTCGTACTCGCGGCCCTGGAGGCGGTTGGCGGTGTCCACCGTGACGGCCGGCCCGTCCGCGCCGTCCACCGGTACACCCGCCTTGAGCAGCGCCGCACGCACGGCCGCCGCCTGGTCCCGGTGGGCGGTGCCGACGGCGATCCGGTCCGCGGTGAGGGGGCCCCCGCCCTGCTCC
Source organism: Kitasatospora sp. NPDC048298 (assembly GCF_043201465.1). Lineage (NCBI taxonomy): Bacteria > Bacillati > Actinomycetota > Actinomycetes > Kitasatosporales > Streptomycetaceae > Kitasatospora > Kitasatospora sp. NPDC048298. The sequence goes on along the minus strand of NZ_JBICYZ010000041.1, from coordinate 4,980 downwards.
GAGTGGGTGGTCAGCCCGCGCTCCAGCAGTCGGCGGACGGTGGCCGCGACGGCCGCCACGGCCTGCGGGTCGGTCCGTACGGTGTGCCGGGCGGGCAGCTCCAGCAGCGCCCAGCCGTGCTCGGCGGCCCGGTCGATCACCGCGTCCAGCGCCGAGCCGTCCGGGCGCACGGCGGCGGTCAGCCGGCGGTCGTCCGGTCCGGTGCCGGAGCGGAACGGCGTGTACGGGTAGAAGGCCCGCGAGATCAGCGGTGCGGCACTGGCGGGCAGCCGCCAGGAGACCGGCAGCCGGTGCGGCTCGATCTCCGGGTTGTGCGCCAGCATGGTGACCACCGCGCTGCCGGACGGGTCGTACGACAGCCCGGCCCACTGCTCGGTGCCGACCACGGTGAACGGGTCCAGCTGGCCCGGGTCGCCGACGAACAGCGCCCGCTCGAACAGCCGGGCCACCGCGAGCAGGGCGTCCGAGCGCATCTGGTACGCCTCGTCGACGATCGCGTGCCGCCACGGGGCCTCGGCGCGCACCCACTGCCACTTGGCCGCAGTGGAGATCACCACGTCGTGCTCGACCAGCTCGGCGACCTTGTCGGAGGGCGTGACGTTGGCGTGCTTCAGCACCTCCGGGCCGGGCCGGGAGTCCGCGGCGTGCAGCCGGCCGATCGTCAGCTCCGGCGCCTTCTCGGCCAGCCGGCCGACCAGGTCGTCCACCTGGCCGTTGGTCTGGGCGACGATCATCAGCCGCTCGCCGGCCCCGACCAGCTCGCGCGCGGCGCGCACCACGAGCGTCGACTTCCCCGCGCCGGGCGGGGAGTCCACCACCACGCCGCGCGGGGCGCCGGCCGGCGGATGGACGGTGGCGGCCAGGATCCGCGCCACCGCGGCGTCGGCGGCCGCACCCGGGGCCTGCTCGGGGATCATCGGACTGCTCACTCCCACTCCTCGGAGACGGACGGGGCGGGTACGGGCGCGGCACCGGGCGGACCGCCGTGCGTCCACGGGGTGTCGTCCGGCTCGGGCAGCGGAGCGGACTGGCGCACCGTCAGCTCGAACAGGGTGAAGGTGACCGACTCGCCGGGCTCGGGCAGGCTGCCCGGCTCGGGGTCCTTCCGGCGGCCCATGCCGGAGAGCACCCGCAGAGTGAGGGTGCCCTCGGCGGCGTCCACCGCGACGATCTCCGCCTTCTGCGCGGACGGGCCCGCGCCGGCCTCCGGCCGGGGGGACCCCCACACCCGGTGCACCTCCCGGCCGAGGTCCGCGTGCGGACGGTCGGCGGTGCGCAGGGTGACCAGCGGGCGCGGCTTGGGCGAGCGGCCGGTGGTGTCCCAGTCCGGCACCACCTCCGTCACCACGCCGCTGAACGCCTCGCCCGCCAGCCGGTGCTCGGCCATCGCCAGCGGGTCGTCCAGAGCCTCCTGGACGTCGAGCCGGGCCTGCTCGCGCTCGCGCTGGGCGAGCTTGCGGGCTGCGGTGACGGCGTCGTCCTGCCGGGGCTGCGGCGGCTCGCCGGCCGCCAGCCGGTCCCGGTGGCCGGTGTAGGACCAGCGGTCGCCCGTCCAGCGCTCCGCCAGGTGCCCGGCGGGCGGCAGCGCGCGCAGCAGGTCCAGGCCCTGCCAGACGTCCTGCCAGGTGGGCAGCAGGATCGTCGCCAGCGACTCCTCCAGTGCCGTCACCGCGCCCCGGACGGCCGTCCGGGCGCGGCCGGCGGCGGCCTCGTCGCGCTGCTCGGTGCCGTGCTGCAGGGCGGCCACGGCGGAGTCGTAGCGGGCGATCGCCGGGGCCAGCACGAACTCGTCGAAGCGGGGGTCGGTGGCCGGGCCGGCCGGCGGGTGCAGCAGCTGCCCCCGGTCGTCCCGGGCGGACTCGGCCAGCTCGGCCGCCTGCGCGCCGGTCAGCCCCGGCGGCGGGCGGTGCCAGGCGAGCCGGGCCGCCAGGTGCTGGTCCTCCAGGTGACTCTGGCCGGTCGCCCAGTGCCGGGCCAGCAGCCCCGTCATCGGCAGCAGCAGGGAGGAGCCGGGCACCTGGGCTCGGTCGGTGAGGTGGGTCAGCCAGCGGCCGAGCAGCGGCACCCGGACCGGCGCCGGGTACGGGCCGGGCTCCGCGTCCTCGGCGGTGCGGCGGAAGCGGGTCGAGCGGCCGATCAGGGCGAGATGGTGCACCCCCGCGCCGTTCGGCACGATCAGCTGCGGGGCGTCCGCGCACAGCTCGCGGAACACCTGGGCCTTCTCGCCGGTCTCCGGGTCCTTCTCGGAGCCCTCGATCTGCTCGACGTCCTCGGCGAAGGACTCCAGGTAGGGCAGCAGGTCGGCGGCCAGCTCGGCCAGGAAGTCGAAGCGAAGGGTGCGGTTGAGCGGCTGCGGCACCAGGTGCAGCCGGGGCGCGTCCCGGTCGGTGCCGAGCATCACCGCGAGCGGCGCGCCGGACTCGCCGGCGGCGGTCAGCGGGACCAGCACCATCGGGCGGTCGGACAGGTGCCGGTGCCGGACGGTGGCCAGCGGCTCGGCCCGGCCGCTGCGGACGGCCTCCAGCCGGGCGAGGGTGGTGAGCAGGCTCATGCGCCCGCCTCGCTTCGCTCGGCAGGGGCATTCGCCCGTACGCGCCTCTTGATGATTCGCTCGCTTCGCTTGCTCATGCGCCCGCCCCGCCTCGCTCGGCAGGGGCATTCGCCCGTACGCGCCTCTTGATGATGCGCTCGCTCATGCGCCCGCCTCCGCGGCTGCGGGCGCCGCCGTCCTCAGCGCCGCCGTTTCCAGCGCCTCGGCGCGCAGGGCGGCCGCGTAGGCGAGGCGTTCGGCGGCGTCGTCCGCGCCGTCCAGGTCCCCGCTCTTGGTGCCGGCGGCGGCCAGCGCGTCGGCGACCGTACGGATGCTGCCCAGCTCGCCGCGCACGCCCCGGCCGAGCTGCTCGACCCGGTCACCGCAGCGGGCCTGGGCGCGGCAGTGGAAGCCGAGCTCGCAGGTGGAGAGGCAGTCCGGGCTGTACGCGGCGGGCACCGCCTCGACCGAGGCGGCCAGCCGGCCGGTGCTCCGGGCCGGCGCGCCGGCCTCGTCGGAGGCCAGGTCGAAGTCGGCGTCCGGCGGCAGCGCCTCCAGCAGCCGGCCGATGCCGGTCATCCGGCTCAGCTGGCGCCGGGTGGTGGCCAGTTCGCGGCGGACGTCCACGGCCACCGCGGTCGGCCGGTTGCCGAAGTCCTTCGGGCAGACCAGCAGCACGCCGGTGCGCGGGCTGCCCGGCAGCCGCTGCTCGGTGTACGGGTCCTCGGCGAGCGGCTGCCCGGCCGCCGCGGCGGCGGCGTGCTGGAGCGCCAGCACGTACACGGCGGCCTGCCGGGCGGCGGCGCCGACCTTGGCCGGGTCCGCGCTGCCGTCCAGCACCGGGAAGGACTTGATCTCGACCACGGTGCACCGCCCGCCGTGCACCACCAGCGCGTCCGGCTCCAGGTAGGCGGTGCTGCCGGCCACCTCCAGCCGCAGCATCGGGTGGTCCAGCAGCGTCCAGGCCTCCGGGTCGGCGGCGGCCCGAACCAGGGCCTCGGCCGTCCGGTCGGCGCGTACGGCCGGGCCGGAGCGGTGCAGCAGGTCCGGCACCAGGAGTGGGGCGTGGCCGTCCACCGGGACGCCCAGGTGGTGGCGGAGCGGCTCCAGCAGCGGGGCGTAGCCGTCCGCCTTCAGCCGGGACTCGAAGATCACGCCGCGGGCGATGGCGAAGGGCGACTGGCCGAAGGGGGCGGGGCGGCCGAGCCGGGCCGCCAGCGCCGACTTGTCCACCCCGGCCGCGTCGAGCACGGCCCGGCGGTGGCAGCCCGGATTGGCGGCGAGCGCGGCGAGGGAGCGGGCGTTCAGACTGCGCTGCGGGGCCGGTCCGCGCAGCTCCGCGAGCCGCCGGGCGAGCGGCTCAGCGGGCCCGCGGGGCGGGACGTTCGTCGAGACGTTCATGGTGCGGCCCAGTGTCGCATCCGGGTCCGACAACGCGGTGCGGACCGGCCGTTGGACGACATGCCGGACGGCCGGAGCCCCGTTCGACGGCGTGCGGCCGGGGGCGGCGGGACGGCCCCGGGATCGTGGCCGCCGCCCGGGTGGGGGATCATGGAGCCCGGTGCTCAATGGTGAGACCGACCGTTGTTGCCACCGCCCTTTCGCTAGGAGCCCCCATGCCCTGCCGCATCGTGCTGGTCCGCCACGGCGAGACCGAGTGGTCCGCCACCGGCCGCCACACCGGCCGCACCGACATCCCGCTGACCGAGGCGGGCCGCGCGATGGCCCGGGCCCTCGGCGCCCGCCTCGCCAAGGCCCCCTGGAACGGCCTGCCGGACGCGCTCGTCTACACCAGCCCGCTCGGCCGGGCCAAGGAGACCTGCGAGCTGGCCGGCTTCGGCGACCGCGCGGTGGAGCGCCCGGAGCTGATGGAGTGGGACTACGGCGCGTACGAGGGCCGCACCGGCGCGGACATCCGGGCCACCGACCGGCCCGGCTGGCTGATCTGGCGCGACGGGGTGCCCGGCGGCGAGAAGCTCTCCGAGGTGGCCGCCCGGGTGGACTCCTTCCTGGCCGGACTCAACGAGGAGCACGGCGTCCCGGAGCCGGACACCACCGTGATGCACTGCGCCGACCGGGACGTCGTCCTGTTCGCGCACGGCCACCTGCTGCGCATCCTGGCCGCCCGCTGGCTGGGCCTGCCGCCCGAGTACGCCCAGCGGTTCAAGCTCGGTACGGCCGCGCTCTGCGTGCTGTCCTGGGAGTACGGCGCTCCGGCGGTGGAGGTCTGGAACGACCTGTCCCACCTGGACGGCCTGGCCGCCGGGCACTGACCCCGGCGCCCCGCACCTCGGGCGGCTCCGGGCCGTCCGTGACCCCGGCGCCCCGCCCCGGGCCTGCGGGCCGTGCCCTAGGTATAAAACTGCCGGACGTTGGTGACACATAGATCTCCGACTACGACGGAGTCATGTCATGCCCCCTTCGCCTCAACAGCAGCAGGACCGCCAGGC
>NZ_JBICYZ010000040.1:0-87599 GCF_043201465.1 Kitasatospora sp. NPDC048298 | reverse complement strand
GGGGGGGGGGGGGGGGGGCCCCCCCCCCCGGGGCCCCCCCGGGGGGGCGCGCGCGGGGGGGGGGGGGCCGCCCGCGGGGGGGGGGGCCCCCCCCCCGGGGGCCGGGGGGGCCCCCCGGGCCCCCCCTTCCGCAGCGGGCTTAGCTGAACGAGTCGCCGCAGGCGCAGGAGCCGGTGGCGTTCGGGTTGTCGATGGTGAAGCCCTGCTTCTCGATGGTGTCGACGAAGTCGACGGTGGCGCCGCCCAGGTACGGGGCGCTCATCCGGTCGGTGACGACCTTGACACCGTTGAAGTCCTTGAGCACGTCGCCGTCGAGCGAGCGCTCGTCGAAGAACAGCTGGTAACGCAGGCCGGAGCAGCCACCGGGCTGGACGGCGACGCGCAGCGCGAGGTCCTCGCGGCCTTCCTGCTCCAGCAGGGCCTTGACCTTGGCCGCGGCGGCATCGGTGAGGAGGATGCCACTCTCGACGGTGGTCTCGTCCTGGACGGTCATCTGCTTTCTCCCGGTCTTGACGACATTCTGCCGCCAGTGCCAACCAACCGCCGTCCGGTTTCATTTCCCGGGTGGGCGATGAATTGTGCGGCCTGTTCGCGGCTGGATATCCGTGGGCCGGGTGTGCCACCCGCGTCCCCTACGCTCCCCATGCTCGCACACCGCCGGACGCCGGGTCACCGTCGAGCGGTCCCGAGGTCGTGGATCCGGGTGAACCGGCCCCGCGGCGGGCCGCCGGACGCCAGGATGGTCCTCATGATCATTCGCCCGGTCAGGGACACCGCCGCGGACGCGGAGGTCGTCCGGGAGCTCGCCGACGCCGCGTTCGCCGGCACCTCCCCGGCCGGGGCGGCGCCGGGGCCGACGCCCCTGCGGCTGGCCGGGACCAGACACCTGGCGCGCACCGATCCCGGGGGCTGCTGGCTGGCCGAGAGCGGCGGCGAGCCGGTCGGGGCCGTGCTGTCGATCCGTCGGGAGGGCCTGTGGGCGCCCTCACTGTTCGCCGTCCGGCCGTCCGCCCAGGGCAAGGGCGTCGGGCGGCTGCTGCTGGAACGGGCGGCGGCGCACTCCCGGGGCTGTCTGCGCGGGATGGTCTGCGCCGCTGACTCCCCGGCGGCGGCCCGCCGCTACCGGCTGGCCGGGTTCACCCTGCACCCGGCGATGCGGCTGGCCGGACGGGTGGACCGGGACGGGCTGCTCGACCCCGGGGACATCCCGGTGCACCGCGGCAACGCGACCCACCTGCACCTGCTGGACTCGGTGGACCGGCGGCTGCGCGGCTCCGCGCACGGGCCGGACCACGAGCTGATGCTGGGCCACTTCGAGGAGCTGCTGATCGCCGACGCGCTGGCCGGCAGCGGCTACTGCTACCGGGACGGCGGCGTGGTGCGGCTGCTCGCGGCCACCAGCAAGCGGATCGCCGCCCGGCTGCTGCGCGAGGCGCTGGCCCGGGTGCCGGACGGCGTCGAGGCGCGGGTGGAGCACCTGACCGCGGAGCAGGAGTGGGCGCTGGACGTCGGGCTGGAGGTGGGGCTGACGCCGCGGGCCGGCGGCTTCGTCGGGGTGCGCGGGATGCGGCCGCCGACGCCGTACCTGCCGAGCGGGGCGTTCCTGTAGGCACGCGTACGGCCCCGCCGGAATGCCAGCGGGGCCGTGGCCGTCAGGGGGCTCAGACCATGGTGTCCAGGATCTCCCGGACCATCTCCATGGTGGTGCCCGGGTGCAGGAAGGCGAAGCGGGCGACCGTCTCGCCGTCCCAGCCGGTGGGGGTGACGAAGCCGATCTGGTCCGCGAGCAGCTGCTGCGACCAGCGGTAGTAGTCGTCGTTGGTCCAGCCGACGCGCTTGAAGCAGACCGCCGAGAGCTGCGGGTCGAACAGCAGCTCCAGGTGCTCGGTCTCGCGGATCAGCTGGGCGGTCTCCCGGGCCAGGGTGAGGCCGGCCTCGACGGCGTCGGTGTAGGCCTGGACGCCGTGCACGGCCAGCGAGAACCAGAGCGGCAGGCCGCGGGCGCGCCGGGTCAGGTGGTAGGCGTAGTCGGTGGGGTTCCACTCGTCGCCCTCGGTGTGCAGGACGTCCAGGTAGGAGGCGTCCTGGGTGTGCACGGCGCGGGCGAGCTGCGGGTTGCGGTAGATCAGCGCGGCGCAGTCGAAGGGGGCGAACAGCCACTTGTGCGGGTCGACCACGAAGGAGTCGGCGTGCTCGATGCCGTCGTAGCGCTCGCGCACCGAGGGGGCGAACAGGCCGGCGCCGCCGTAGGCGCCGTCCACGTGGAACCAGAGGTCGCGCTCGCGGGCGACCTCGGCCAGGCCCTTGAGGTCGTCGACGATGCCCTCGTTGGTGGTGCCGGCGGTGCCGACGACGGCGATCACCGTCTCCGGGTTCGGGTCGGCGGCCAGCGCGGCGCGCAGCGCCTCGCCGGTGAACCGCCGGTCGACGGTCGGGACCTTGAAGGCCTCGACGCCGATGATGTTGAAGGTGTTCTTGACCGAGGAGTGCACCTGGTCGGCGACGGCGATCCGCAGCCGGGCCTCCGGGCCGACGCCCAGCCGGCGACGGGCGGTGTCGCGGGCGACGACCAGGGCGGAGAGGTTGCCGGCCGAGCCGCCGGAGACGAAGGTGCCGCCGGCCGACTGGGGCAGGCCCGCGCGGTCGGCGATCAGGCGCAGCACCTGGTTCTCGGCGGCGATCGCGCCGGCCGCCTCCAGCCAGGAGATGCCCTGCAGGGAGGCGCAGGAGACGACCATGTCGAACAGCAGCGCGGCCTTGGTCGGGGCGCACGGGATGAAGGACAGGTAGCGCGGGCTGTCGGCGGAGATGACCGCCCGGGACAGCTCGTGGTCGTACAGCTTGAGCACGTCGACCGGGTTGTTGCCCTGCTGGTTGAGCAGGCCGGCCAGCTGGGCGCGCAGGTGCTCACCGTCACCGGGGTGGTCGAGCGGGACGGGGTCGTACTGCAGCCGCTCCCGCATGTAGTCGAAAACCAGGTCGACCAGTTCGTTGTCGGGCCGGTGCATGCGGTCGGGTGCTGCGGACACGGCGGTCCCTCTCGGCGTGGGGTGTCGGGGGGCGCCCGGTCGGCGGGAGGCTTCACCGCGACGGCCGGACGTGATCAGCGTAGGCAGCGCGGGCGCCCCGCCGCGCGTCGGAACGCGGCTGGTCAGGCAGGTTTCGGGCGTCTTCGGGCGGGTCCGCGCAGGATTCCTGCGTACGGCCCGCGGGCGCTACCCAATGAGCTGGGAGAGGACCACCGAGGAGCGGCTGCGCTGCACGCCGGGCTCGCGCCGGATGCGCTCGATGACGGCTTCCAGGTGGCGCATGTCGGCGGCCCGCAGGTGGACCAGGGCGTCCGGGTCGCCGGTGACCGTCCAGGCGGCGACCACCTCGGGGAACTGCCGCAGGCTGGCGAGGATCTCCTCGGGGGCGGTGCGCTCGCGGCAGTAGACCTCGACGAAGGCCTCGGTCTGCCAGCCCAGCACGGACGGGTCGAGCACCACGGTGAAGCCCCGCACCACGCCGCGCGCCCGCAGCCGGTCGATCCGCCGGCGCACGGCGGTGGCGGAGAGGTTCACCTGCAGGCCGATCTCGGCGTACGAGGCGCGGCCGTCGCTGCCGAGCCGGGCGAGCAGGAGCCGGTCGGTCTCGTCCAGGTCGGCCCCGACCACCTCGTGCGCTCGGCTGCTGGTCATGGGTACGGGGCTCCACGGGTCGTACGGGGGTCGGCGGGGTCGCTCCGGGTGGCGGACTGCCACTGCCGAAACGGTTCGTCACCATTCTGGCGGATGACCTGGACGAGTTCACCGCCGCCGGATGACGGGCGGGAGGCCGTCACGGGACGTCGGGAGGCCGTCACGGGACGAGCAGCACGATCTTCCCCCGGGTGCGGCCCTCGGCGCTGAGCGCCTGGGCGGAGGCGGCCTGGGCCAGCGGGAAGGTGGAGGCGACGGCGACGGTCAGCCGCCCGTCGTCGGCGAGCGCGGCCAGTTCGGCGAGGCCGCCGGCGTCCGGGCGGACCCAGACGTACCGGCCACCGACCGCCTTGACCCCGAAGTCGGCGACCGAGGCGATCCGGCCCGGGTCCGCCACCAGCTCGGCCGAGACCCGGACGGCGCCGTGGCCCACCAGGTCGAGCGCCGCGTCCACCCCGTCGGGGGCGAGCGCGCGGACCCGGTCGGCCAGGCCCTCGCCGTAGAGCACCGGATCGGCGCCGAGGCCGCGCAGGAAGTCGTGGTTGCGTTCGGCCGCGGTGCCGATCACCCGGGCGCCGGCGGCCCTGGCCAGCTGCACCGCCAGATGGCCGACCCCGCCGGCGGCGGCGTGCACCAGGACGGTCTCCCCCTCGGCCAGGCGCAGTGCCCGCAGGCTCTGGAGGGCGGTGAGCCCGGCCAGTGGCAGGCCGCCGGACTGCGCCCAGTCCAGCGCGGCCGGCTTGCGGGCCAGGGTGCGGACGGGGGCGGAGACCAGCTCGGCGTAGGTGCCGTGCTCGACGGCGTCCTTGCGGACGTAGCCGAACACCTCGTCGCCCGGGGCGAACTCGGTGACCGCGCCGCCGACCGCGCGGACCACGCCGGCCACGTCCCAGCCCATGACCAGCGGGAAGTGCGCGTCGAGGATGCCGTCCAGGGCGCCGTCCCTGACCTTCCAGTCCACCGGGTTCACCCCGGCCGCCCGGACCTCGACCAGCACGGAGTCGGGGCCGACCTTGGGGTCGGGCAGGTCGGTGTACTCGACCACCTCGGGACCGCCGTAGCGGTTGATCGCGATTGCTTTCATGGGCTCAGCCATACCCGCGGGCTTGGAAATATCGATTCGGCCACCGACGGAAGCATCCGTTTCGACGAGCGGTTCTCGTCACATCGACAGGATGGCCATCGTCACTCTGACGCTAAGCGGTTAGAATAGATAGCGTCAGTTAGACGAAAAGGCCCCACCGCTAGCTCGGCCGCACAGAAGGGCACCCGCCCGTGACCACCACCATCACCGAGACCCACGGCGTCGACCCCACCCCGACCCCGCTCGCTCTGCTGCTGCTCGGCCGCGAGGCCGACCCGAACAGCGAGCGCGGCGTCGAATGCCCCGGTGACCTCCCCCCGGCCTCCGACCCGAACCTCGTCGAGCGCGCCCGCGCCGCCAAGGCCGCGCTCGGCGACCGCGTGTTCATCCTCGGCCACCACTACCAGCGCGACGAGGTGATCGAGTTCGCCGACGTCACCGGCGACTCCTTCAAGCTCGCCCGCGACGCGGCGGCCCGCCCCGAGGCCGAGTACATCGTCTTCTGCGGCGTGCACTTCATGGCCGAGTCCGCGGACATCCTCACCGGCGACCGGCAGCAGGTCGTCCTGCCGGACCTCGCGGCCGGCTGCTCGATGGCCGACATGGCCACCGCCGAGCAGGTCGCCGAGTGCTGGGACGTGCTGACCGACGCCGGCATAGCCGACGTGACCGTCCCGGTCTCGTACATGAACTCCTCCGCCGACATCAAGGCCTTCACCGGCCGGCACGGCGGCCTCATCTGCACCTCCTCCAACGCCAAGCGCGCCCTGGAGTGGGCCTTCGAGCAGGGCCAGAAGGTGCTGTTCCTGCCCGACCAGCACCTCGGCCGCAACACCGCGGTGCGGGACATGGGCTTCTCGCTGGACGACTGCGTCGTCTACAACCCGCACCGGCCGAACGGCGGCCTGACCGCCGAGCAGCTGCGGAACGCGAAGATGATCCTCTGGCGCGGCCACTGCTCGGTGCACGGCCGGTTCAGCCTGGACTCGGTGAACGACGTCCGCGAGCGGATCCCCGGCGTGACCGTCCTGGTGCACCCCGAGTGCAAGCACGAGGTCGTCGCGGCCGCCGACATGGTGGGCTCGACCGAGTACATCATCAAGGCGCTGGACGCCGCCGAGCCCGGCTCCAAGTGGGCCATCGGCACCGAGCTGAACCTGGTCCGCCGCCTGGCCAAGGCGCACCCGGACAAGGAGATCGTCTTCCTGGACCGCGCGGTCTGCTTCTGCTCGACCATGAACCGGATCGACCTGCCGCACCTGGTCTGGGCGCTGGAGTCGCTGGTCGAGGGCCGGGTGCCGAACGTGATCACCGTCGACCCGGAGACCGAGAAGTACGCCAAGGCGGCGCTGGACCGGATGCTGGCCCTGCCGTAGTCCGCAGTTCCCGGGCCCGCGGGCCCGGGAAACCGCGGCCGTACGCACGAAGGGCGGGCCCCCTCCCACCGGAGGGGGCCCGCCCTTTCGTCTGGCAGCAGCCGCAGGCGCTACTCGGGGAAGCCCGGGATCACGCCCTCGCCGTCGGCCATGAGCAGTTCGCGGACCTCGTCGATCGTCGCGTCGGCACTCGGCAGGATCAGCTCGGACGGCTCCAGCGAATCCAGCGGCACCGGGGTGCCGAACTGCTTCACCGCGTCGATGAGCTTGCCGTAGGCCTGGCGGAAGAGCGTCTCGTCCCCCGACTCCACTGCGGTGACGAGCTCCGCGTCGAGCTCGTTGAGCAGGTTCAGGTGGTCCTCGCCCACCTCGTACTGCCCCTCACCCATGACCCTCATGATCATGCCGTGCGTCTCCCTGGTTCGTGGGGTCGAGCTCAGATCACTTGTTGTAGTTGATGCGCGGGGTGTCCTGCTGCGGCTGCGGCTGGGCACCCGGCTGCTTGCCCTGCTCGATCGCGGCGGGACCGGCCGAGGACGGGCCGGACAGCTCGGCCTTCATCCGGGCCAGCTCCAGCTCGACGTCGGAACCGCCGGCCACGCGCTCCAGCTCGGCCTCGATGTCGTCCTTGCGGCCGAGACCGCTCGCGTCGTCGAGCGCGCCGGAGGCGAGCAGCTCGTCGATGGCGCCGGCGCGGGCCTGCATCTGGGCGGTCTTGTCCTCGGCACGCTGGATCGCCAGGCCGACGTCGCCCATCTCCTCCGAGATGCCGGAGAAGGACTCGGCGATGCGGGTCTGCGCCTGCGCGGCCGTGTACGTCGCCTTGATGGTCTCCTTCTTGGTGCGGAAGGCGTCCACCTTGGCCTGAAGTCGCTGGGAGGCGAGCGTGAGCTTCTCCTCCTCGGCCTGGAGCTGCTGGTACTGCGTCTCCAGGTCGGTGATCTGCGACTGCATGTTGGCCTTGCGGGTCAGGGCCTCGCGGGCGAGGTCCTCGCGGCCGAGCGACAGCGCCTTGCGGCCCTGGTCCTCGTACTTGGCCGACTGCTGCTGGAGCTGGGTCAGCTGGAGCTCGAGCCGCTTGCGCGAGGTCGCGACGTCCGCGACACCGCGCCGTACCTTCTGCAGCAATTCGAGCTGCTTCTGGTACGAGTAGTCGAGCGTCTCACGCGGATCCTCCGCCCGATCCAAGGCCTTGTTCGCCTTGGAGCGGAAGATCAGCCCCATACGCTTCATGATTCCGTCGCTCATGGGCCTCGGGTGCCCCCTTCTCCGGCCTGCGGTCTCTATCTCGTTACCAGACACGACGAGTGTATGTGCAGCGAGCCCGTCGCCGCAGTGCACCTGCCTGCAACAAGACTGCTACAGCGACCGGAGGCGTTTCCTCCTCCCCCGGGTGGATCCGCCCCTCATACCTCCCATCGTCCATCCGAATGATCCCCTACGGGAAGGCCCCCGGAAACGCGGCCCGGACGCCGTCCCTGCGGTATCGATATGCGTTTGGGTCCGAGGGCACCCGTGGAAGCCGCCCGGCACCCCGTACGCTGGTGGTGTGTTCCGACGCCGTTCAGATGATGCCGCCGCCTCCGCCACCGTGCTGGAGAAGCAGGACGAGACGACCCAGGCCCGCGACCCGCAGGCCAAGAAGGGCCGCCCCACCCCCAAGCGCAGTGAGGCCGAGGCCAACCGGCGTACCCGGGTGACCGTGCCCAAGGACCGCAAGGAGGCCGCCCGTCAGGGGCGCGAGCGGATGCGCTCCGAGCGCGAGAAGCAGCGCCAGGCCCTGATGAACGGCGACGAGCGCCACCTGCCGGCCCGTGACAAGGGCCCGGTGCGCAAGTTCGCGCGCGACTACGTGGACTCCCGCTGGTCGCTCGCCGAGTTCTTCCTGCCGGCCGCCGTGGTCATCCTGGTGCTCAGCATCGTCAAGGTGCCGACCCTCCAGCTGCTCTCCACGCTGCTGTTCCTGCTGTTCTTCGTGTTCGTCGTCCTGGACTTCGTCCGCCTCGGCCTCGGCCTGCGCAAGCAGCTGGCCGAGCGCTTCGCCGGGCAGAACACCCGCGGCGCCGTCGCGTACGGCATCATGCGCACCCTCCAGATGCGCCGGCTGCGCCTGCCCAAGCCGCAGGTGCGGCGCGGGGAGAAGCCCTGACCGCCGAACCGGTCGACTCCGGCTGGGCCCCGCCCTCCTGGGAGGGGCCCGGCCTCTACGCGGTTCCCGGGCAGGGGGGCACGCTTCCGGGGCAGGGCGAGGGCGGCCACGACCGGATCGCGCAGGAGCGCCGGCTGCCCTCGCGCAGCGGATCCTTCGCGGGCGGCACCACCGCCTGGCCGACCCGGCCCGGCGGACTGCGCAACTTCGTCCGCCAGGAGCTCGTCGCCCGCCAGCTCGCCGAACAGCTGTCCGGCCGCAGCGCGCAGCGCGTCCTCGACATCGGCTGCGGCCAGGGCACCCAGGCGCTGCGGCTGGCCCGGGCCGGCCACTACGTCACCGGGATCGACTCCGACCCGGTCGCGCTCGGCGTCGCCCAGGCGGCGCTCGCCGAGGAGCCGCCGGAGGTCCGCGGCCGGATGCAGCTGCTCAGCGGCGACGGCCACCAGTGCGGACGCTGGTTCGGCCCGCGCAGCTTCGACGTGGTGCTCTGCCACGGCGTGCTGACGTACCTGCCCGACCCGGACCCGATGATCGCCTCGCTGGCCCGGCTGCTGGCGCCCGGCGGACTGCTCTCGCTGCTCGTGCGCAACCGCGACTCGCTCGCCCTGCGGCCGGCCGCCGCCGGGGACTGGCGGGCCGCCCTGCACGCCTTCGAGAGTGACCGGTACTACAACCGGGTCGGACTGGCCGCACGGGCCGACCGGCTCTCCGACCTCACCGTCACCCTCTCCGAGGTGTCGGTGCCGCTGCGGCACTGGTACGGCGTTCGGGTCTTCACCGACAACGCCGCGGACGACGCGGCCCCGCCGGTGGACGGGCGGCAGCTGGCCCAGCTCCTGGAAGCCGAGGACCGGGCCGGCCGCACCGACCCGTACCGGCAGGTCGCCGCGCTCCTGCACGTGATCGGGGCGAAGTAGCCCCTCGCGCCCGGCCCCGGGCTCAGCCCTCGTGCAGGCTCATCGCGTAGACCTTGTTGCCGTCCTCCAGCAGGACCGCGGTGTCCACGCCCTCCTCGGCGAGCTGCTTCCAGGTCTCCCCGATCCAGGTCTCGGCGTCCCCCTGGCCGGCGAACTCCTCCTGGCCGCCGCCGGGCGTCACCGCGCTGCCGTCCGCCTTCTCGTACCGCCACGTCCAGACCATGCCCGGCTCCTCCCACTGACGCTGCCTGTGTGCTGCGCACCATAGCCTGCCCGACCCGACCCGCCGTATACCTCTCGGGCAGGATGGCGGCATGGCGACCCCACCCGAGCCCACCCGTCCCCCGCTGCCCCGCACGCTGCTGCTCGGCGGCGCCCGCTCCGGCAAGTCCACCCGCGCCGAACAGCTGCTGGCCGACCACCCGGACGTCCTGTACGTGGCCACCGGCGGCACCCGGGACGGCGACGCCGAGTGGGCCCAGCGGGTCGCGCTGCACCGGGAGCGCCGGCCGGGGAGCTGGCGCACCGCCGAAACCTGCGACCTGGAGGCCGTGCTCGCCGACCCGGCCGACCCGGCACCGGTGCTGATCGACTGCCTCGCCCTGTGGCTGACCGCCGTGATGGACGAGTGCGGCGCCTGGGACGACGCGGTCTGGGCGGACGGCGGCGAGGCCGCCGTCCGGCGCCGCTGCGACGCGCTGGCCAAGGCCTGGGCCGCCACCGGACGGACGGCCGTCGCGGTGAGCAACGAGGTCGGCATGGGCGTCGTCCCGGCCACCCCCGCGGGCCGCCGCTTCCGCGACACCCTGGGCCGGCTCAACATGGCCGTGGCGGACGCCTCGGAGCGCGTCCTGCTGGTGGTGGCCGGACAGGCGCTCACCATCAAGCCGGACGTCAAGCCAGCCTCAAACTGAACACCTTCGGCGTGTAGCCTTCCGGACGATGGACACGACCGTGGATCTCGATACGTTCTCCTCGCTCGTCGAGCGCCCCGACGAGAGCGCCCGGCGGGCCGCCGAGGAACGCTGGCAGGCGGCCGACCGGCCGCGCGGCGGGCTCGGCCGGCTGGAGGAGCTGGGCAGCTGGCTGGCCTCCGTACAGGGGCGCTCGCCGGTGCTGCCGGTCTCCGCCCCCAAGGTGCTGCTGTTCGCCGCCGACCACGGCGTGGCGGCGCTCGGGGTCTCCCGGATGCCCGCCGAGGGCGGCACCGCGGCCCGGGTGCGGGCCGTGCTCGACGGCAGCGCGCCGGTGTCCCGGCTGGCCGCGCGCTACGGCGCCCAGGTGCGGGTCGTCGACGTCGCGGTGGACGCCGACCCGCACGACTTCCCGGACGAGGTGGTCGCCCACCGGATCCGGCGCGGCTCCGGGCGGATCGACGTCGAGGACGCGCTCACCGCGCAGGAGACCGTCCGGGCGTTCCGGGCCGGCATGGCCGTCGCCGACGAGGAGGCCGACGCCGGCACCGACCTGGTGCTGCTCGGCGACCTCGGGGTCGGCGCCACCACGGTGGCCGGCGTGCTGGTCGGCGCGCTCTGCGGGACTGACGCGGCGGCGGTGACCGGGCGCGGCTCCGGCATCGACGACCGCGTGTGGATGGTCAAGTGCGCCGCCATCCGGGACTCGCTGCGGCGGGCCCGGCCGGTGCTCGGCGACCAGCTGGCGCTGCTCGGCGCCACCGGCGGGGCCGACTTCGCGGCGATCACCGGCTTCCTGCTCCAGGCTGCCGTCCGACGGCTGCCGGTGGTGCTGGACGGCGTGGTCTCGGCGGCCTGCGCGCTGGTCGCGCAGCGGATCGCCTTCCGGGCCCCGGAGTGGTGGCGGGCCGGGCAGTCCAGCGGCGAGCCGGCCCAGGCGAAGGCGTACGACCGGCTGACCCTGACGCCGCTTCAGGACCAGGGCATCACCATGGGCGAGGGCGTCGGCGCGCTGCTGGCGCTGCCGCTGCTCCAGGCCGCGGGCGACGTGCTCGCCGACGAGGCGCCGAAGCCGTTCGTCCCGGCCGCGCCGGGCGCGCCGAGGGAGCAGCCCAAGCTGCCCTCGGCGGCGGACCTGCTGCGGAAGCTGTAGCGGCACGGCCCGGCCGGCTGACTGACACCCCACAAGAACGCCCCTGGTCAGGGGCGTTCTTGTGGGTGAGAGGAACACGATTCATGGCGAGCGGCGGCGATCGGGCCGGCTGGGCCGACGGCCTGCGGTTCGGGTTCGGGACGCTGTCCGTCCTGCGGGTGCGGGTGGAGCGGTGGGACCGGACCGCGGCGGCCCGGGCGATGCTGACGGCCCCGCTGGTCGGGCTGGTGCTGGGGGTCCTGGCGGCCGCGGCCGGGGCGCTGGTGGCCTGGCGGGCGGGCGGGCTGCTCGGCGCGGTGACCGCGGTGGGGGTGCTCGCCGGTCTGACCCGCGGGCTGCACCTCGACGGTCTGGCGGACGTCGCCGACGGGCTCGGCAGCGGGAAGCCGGCCGAGGACGCGCTGCGCATCATGAAGCAGTCCGACATCGGGCCGTTCGGCGTCCTGACCCTGGTCCTCGTGCTGCTCGCCCAGGTCGCCGCACTGGCCGGGCAGTTCGACCACTCCCCGCTGCGCGGCGCGCTCGCGGTGCTCGCCTCGGCGACGGCCGCCCGGTGCGCGCTCTCCTGGGGCTGCCTGCGGTCGGTGCCGGCCGCCCGGCCCGGCGGGCTGGGGGCGATGGTGGCGGGCACCGTGCCGCCCGCCGGGGCCGCCGCCGCAACGGCCGCCGCGGCGCTCGCCCTGGCCGCCGCGGGACTGTTCGACGGATGGTCAACTCTCTTTCTCCCAGTGGCCGTTGTGTTCGGCACCGGCTGCGCCCGACTGCTGCTCGGCCGGTGCGTGCGGCGGTTCGGCGGGATCACCGGCGACGTGCTCGGCGCGATGGCCGAAACCGCCGCGACCGCCTCGCTGTTCGCCCTGGCTTTGCTCGGCTGATACCGGGCGGCGCGTGATCCCAGCATGCGGACTACCATGCGTGGAGCACCGCAGCCCTGCACCGTGGCAGGTCCTGCCCGCCCGGCGCGCACCGAGGAGCCGGGGCCTCTGGTGTGCGCGGCCGCGCGGACGGCCGCGCGCACCAGGGGGCCCGGACCCGCGGAGGCCCGCCGGCGGACGGCCTGCGACGGCGGGCTGCGCCGGTGCGGCAGCCTCGCCGTGGCCGGCCGTGGACCGCGAAAGAACAGGACGCATTACGTGACTGCATTGTCTGTGAGCACCTCCTCCGCCGCCTCGCTGCGCGCGGACGCCCTGGTGGTCGGTGTCGCGAAGGGCCCCAAGGGCATCGTGCTGGCCCCCGGCGCCGAGGCCGTCAACGAGGCGTTCGAGGGCAAGCTGACCGAGGTCCTCAGCACCCTGGGCGCGACCGGCGCCGAGGGCGAGGCCGTCAAGGTCCCCTCCCCCGCCGGCCTGAAGGCCGCGCTCGTGCTCGCGGTCGGCCTGGGTGAGGCCGCCGAGGGCGCCTACGAGCTGGAGACGCTGCGCCGCGCCGCCGGTGTCGCCGCCCGCACCCTGGCCGGTGCCAAGAAGGCCGCGCTGGCCCTGCCGGCCGAGTCCGCCGCGGAGGTCGAGGCGGTCGCGCTGGGCGGTCTGCTCGGCTCGTACGCCTTCGGCACGTACAAGGGCGACGGCAACGGCAAGGAGCCGGTCGGCGAGCTGGTCCTGCTGGCCGTCCGCAAGGGCAGCAAGGACGCCAAGGCCGCCGTGGAGCGCGCCGCCGCGATCGGCGAGGAGATGAACCGGGCCCGCGACCTGGTCAACACCGCGCCGAACGACCTGAACCCGAAGAGCTTCGCCGCGATCGCCCAGGCGGCCGGCAAGGAGCACGGCCTCAAGGTCGAGGTGCTGGACGAGAAGGCGCTGACCAAGGGCGGCTTCGGCGGCCTGCTGGGCGTCGGCGGCGGCTCGGAGAACCCGCCCCGCCTGGTGAAGGTGGCCTACACCCACCCGAAGGCCAAGGCCACCCTCGCCTTCGTCGGCAAGGGCATCACCTACGACTCGGGCGGCATCTCGCTGAAGCCGGCCGGCCACAACGAGACCATGAAGTGCGACATGGCCGGCGCCGCCGCCGTGTTCGCCGCCGTGGTGGCCGCCAAGCGCCTGGGCCTGGTCGTCAACGTGACCGCCTGGCTGGCGCTGGCCGAGAACATGCCGTCCGGCTCCGCCACCCGCCCGGGCGACGTGCTGAAGATGTACGGCGGCAAGACCGTCGAGGTCCTGAACACGGACGCCGAGGGCCGCCTGGTGCTGGCCGACGCGATCGTGCGGGCCGGCGAGGAGAAGCCGGACGTCATCGTCGACGTGGCCACCCTGACCGGCGCCATGGTGCTGGCCCTGGGCAACCGCACCTTCGGCGTGATGGCCAACGACGACGAGCTGCGCGAGGAGCTGCACGTCCTGGCCGGCGAGGCGGGCGAGCAGTCCTGGCCGATGCCGCTGCCGGCCGACCTGCGCAAGGGCTTCACCGAGTCGACCATCGCCGACATGGCCAACATGGGCGAGCGGATGGGCGGCGGCCTGGTGGCCGGCCTGTTCCTGAAGGAGTTCGTGGCCGAGGGCACCGACTGGGCGCACCTGGACATCGCCGGCCCGGCGTTCCACGAGGGCGCGCCGTACGGCTACACCCCGAAGGGCGGCACCGCGAGCGCGGTGCGCACCCTGGTCCGCTTCGCCGAGCAGAAGGCGAACGGCAAGGCCTGATCCAAGGGAACCCGCTGCGACGGGGCCCGGCGCGCGTGCGCCGGGCCCCGTCGGCGTTCCGGCCGGGCGTTCCGGGGTTCCGGCCGGGTTACCTGCGAGTAGGTCGGGGCGCCGGGGCGCACCCCTGTTCGCTGCGGGCGAAACTTTGTTCCGCACTGCGGAAGAAGCTGCGGCGAGCGGCGCGGAAGACGCCCGTCCGGCGGCTGTCAACACCTCGCTGAGCTGCGATGATGCCCTTCCGCCGGGGGTATTCCCGCCCCGGTGACCGCTCCGCGGGACACCCCTGACCCGGGCCCGGACATCAGTCACCGTGAACAAGTGCGAAGATGTATTTCCGGCACGACTGGGCGCCCCACAAAGGCTTCCGACCCACCGGACCGCGACCGGCCCGGCGACCCACCCCATGCATGGAGGACGTGACGTGGCGAACGACGCCAGCACCGTTTTCGACGTAGTCATTCTCGGAGGCGGAAGCGGCGGTTACGCCGCGGCGCTCCGCGCCGCTCAGCTGGGCCTGAGTGTTGCCCTGGTCGAGAAGGGTGAGCTGGGCGGCACCTGCCTGCACCGCGGCTGCATCCCGACCAAGGCTCTCCTGCACGCCGCGGAGATCGCGGACGAGACGAAGGAGGCCGCCGAGTTCGGCGTGCTGGCCACCTTCCAGGGCATCGACATCAACGGCGTCCACAAGTACAAGGACGACGTCATCGCCGGCCTGTACAAGGGCCTCCAGGGCCTGGTGGCATCCCGCAAGGTCACCTTCATCCAGGGCGAGGGCAAGCTCTCCTCGCAGACCTCGGTGGACGTCAACGGCCAGCGCATCGAAGGCCGCCACATCGTCCTGGCCACCGGTTCCGTGCCGCGCTCGATCCCGGGCCTGGAGATCGACGGCAACCGCGTGATCTCCTCGGACCACGCCCTCAAGCTCGACCGCATCCCGAAGTCGGCCGTCATCCTCGGCGGCGGCGTGATCGGCGTCGAGTTCGCCTCGGTCTGGAAGTCCTTCGGCGTCGAGGTCACCATCGTCGAGGCGCTGCCGCACCTCGTCCCGCTGGAGGACGAGAACTCCTCCAAGCTGCTGGAGCGCGCGTTCCGCAAGCGCGGCATCAAGTTCGAGCTGAAGGCCCGCTTCTCGGGCGTCGAGTACACCGAGACCGGTGTCCGCGTCTCCACCGAGAACGGCAAGCAGATCGACGCCGACCTGCTGCTCGTCGCCATCGGCCGCGGCCCGGTCTCGGCCGGCCTCGGCTACGAGGAGAACGGCGTCGCGATGGACCGCGGCTACGTCCTGGTCGACGAGTACATGCGCACCAACGTGCCCACCATCTCCGCGGTCGGTGACCTCGCCCCGACCCTGCAGCTGGCCCACGTCGGCTTCGCCGAGGGCATCCTGGTGGCCGAGCGCCTGGCCGGCCTCAAGCCGATGCCGATCGACTACGACGGCGTCCCGCGCGTGACCTACTCCAACCCCGAGGTCGCCTCCGTCGGCATCTCCGAGGCCAAGGCCGTCGAGCTGTACGGCAAGGAGAAGGTCGTCACCCTCAAGTACAACCTGGCCGGCAACGGCAAGAGCAAGATCCTGAAGACCGCCGGCGAGATCAAGCTCGTCCAGGTCAAGGACGGCGCCGTGGTCGGCGTCCACATGGTCGGCGCCCGCATGGGCGAGCAGGTCGGCGAAGCCCAGCTGATCTACAACTGGGAGGCCCTGCCGGCCGAGGTCGCGCAGCTCATCCACGCGCACCCGACCCAGTCCGAGGCCCTGGGCGAGGCGCACCTGGCGCTGGCCGGCAAGCCGCTGCACGCGCACGACTGATCACGCCCCACCCCCTTTCCCGGTACTTCCCGTACGCAAGACTTGATAGGAGTCGCTGAAACCATGGCGGTCTCAGTAACACTGCCCGCGCTGGGCGAGAGCGTTTCCGAGGGCACCGTCACCCGCTGGCTGAAGGCCGAGGGTGAGCGTGTCGAGGTCGACGAGCCGCTGCTCGAGGTGTCGACCGACAAGGTCGACACCGAGATCCCGGCCCCGGCTTCCGGCATCCTGGCCTCCATCAAGGTCGCCGAGGACGAGACCGTCGAGGTGGGCGCCGAGCTGGCGGTCATCGACGACGGTTCGGGCGCCCCGGTCGCCGCTGCGGCCCCGGCCGCCGAGGCCGCGCCCGCCGCCGCCCCGGCTCCGGTCGCCGAGGCCCCGGTCGCCGCTCCGGCTCCGGCCCCGGTCGCCGCTCCGGCCCCCGCCGCCGCTCCGGCCGCCGACGCCACCCCGGTGCTGCTGCCGGCGCTGGGCGAGTCGGTCACCGAGGGCACCGTCACCCGCTGGCTGAAGGCCGAGGGTGACACCGTCGAGGTCGACGAGCCGCTGCTCGAGGTCTCCACCGACAAGGTCGACACCGAGATCCCGTCGCCGGTCGCCGGCACCCTGGTGAAGATCCTGGTCGGCGAGGACGAGACCGCCGAGGTCGGCGCCCAGCTCGCGCTGATCGGCGCCGCCGGTGCCGTCGCCGCCGCTCCGGCTCCGGTTGCCGCTCCGGCTCCCGCTGCCGCCCCGGCCCCGGTCGCCGCTCCGGCCCCCGCTGCCCCGGCCGCTCCGGCTCCGGTCGCCGCTGCTCCGGCCCCGGTCGCCCCGGCTGCTCCGGCTCCGGTCGCCACCCCGGCTCCGGTTGCCGCTCCGGCCCCGGTCGCCGCTCCGGCTCCGGTTGCCGCCCCGGCCGCTCCGGTGGCCGACAACGGTGACGCCTACGTCACCCCGCTGGTGCGCAAGCTCGCCGCCGAGCACGGCGTCGCGCTGTCCTCCGTCGCCGGTACCGGCGTCGGCGGCCGCATCCGCAAGCAGGACGTCATCGCCGCCGCGGAGGCCGCCAAGGCCGCTCCGGCCCCCGTCGCCGCTGCCGCCCCGGCCGCCGCGCCGAAGGCCGCCGTCGCGCCGTCCGCCCTGCGCGGTCAGACCGTCAAGATGACCCGCATGCGCAAGGTCATCGGCGACAACATGATGAAGGCGCTGCACGAGCAGGCCCAGCTGACCAGCGTGGTCGAGGTGGACATCACCAAGATCATGTCGCTGCGCGCCAAGGCCAAGGAAGGCTTCCTGGCCCGCGAGGGCGTCAAGCTCTCCCCGATGCCGTTCTTCGTCAAGGCCGCCGCCCAGGCGCTGAAGGTCCACGCGGTCGTCAACGCCCGGATCAACGACGCCGAGGGCACGGTCACCTACTTCGACACCGAGAACATCGGTATCGCGGTGGACTCCGAGAAGGGCCTGATGACCCCGGTCATCAAGGGCGCGGGCGACCTCAACATCGCCGGCATCTCGAAGAAGACCGCCGAGCTGGCCACCAAGGTCCGCGACAGCAAGATCACCCCGGACGAGCTGTCCGGCGCCACCTTCACCATCAGCAACACCGGCTCGCGCGGTGCGCTGTTCGACACCGTGATCGTGCCGCCGAACCAGGTCGCCATCCTGGGCATCGGCGCCACCGTCAAGCGCCCGGTGGTCATCGAGGCCGACGGCGGCACCGCCATCGGCATCCGCGACATGACCTACCTGTCGCTCTCCTACGACCACCGCCTGGTGGACGGCGCCGACGCCGCCCGCTACCTGGTCGCGGTCAAGGAGATCCTCGAGGCCGGCGAGTTCGAGGTCGAGCTCGGCCTCTGACCCCACCAGGTCCCCGCGGAAACCCGCGTACGGAACCCCGCGTCGTCCCCGGACGGCGCGGGGTTCCGCCGTTCCCGGCCCCTGACGGACCGAGTCCCGAACGCGCGCCGAGTCGCGGCATGCGCGGACGCGGCCGAACGGGGATGCTGGAGCGGTGATGGACGAGACGGACTTCTGGCAGATCATCGACGACACCCGGGACGCCGCCGAGGGCGACCCCGACGAGCAGGCCGACCTCCTGGTGGAACGGCTCCTCCAGCTGACCCCGGACGACGTGATCGACTTCGCCCGGCTGTTCCTGGCGCGGTTCCACCGGGCCTACCGCCACGACCTGTGGGGCGCGGCCTACCTGCTGCTCGACGGCGCCTCCGACGACACCTTCGACTACTTCCGGTCCTGGCTGATCGGCCAGGGCCGGGAGGTCTTCGAGGGCGGGCTGGCCGAGCCGGACGACCTGGCGGACCTGCTGCCCGAGTTCGACGAGGAGGAGGACGGCGAGGCCGAGGACCTCGGCTACGCCGCCGACGAGGCGTACGAGCAGCTGACCGGTCTGCCGCTGCCCGAGGTGGGCGGGCGGCAGCCCGCGCGGCCGTCCGGGACGGCGATGGACTTCGACGACCCGGACGTCATGGCGAAGCGCTTCCCCAAGCTCTGGGAGCGGTACGGGGACTAGGTGTCGGTCCTCAGACGCTGCTGCCGGCGGTGCCGTCCTGCTTGATGCCCCTGAGGATCCGGTCCAGCGCCGCGAACTCCGGCGCCGCCGGGTTGTCGTCCACGCCGCCCTCCATGACCACGTAGCCGCCGCCCTTGGCCGGGAGGGCGGCCAGCAGGACGTAGCCCTGGGTGCCGTCCGTGGTGCGGATGTGCCAGCGGGTGGCGTAGCCGAGCACCCCGGCCACGCTGACGTACCCGGAGCCGGCGTCGGTGTGCGAGCTGACCCCGGAGAAGATCTGCGCGGCGTAGACGGGCATCCGGGCGTCGGCGGCCGCCTTCGGCGTGGTGCCCTGGACGGTGTCCTTCTCGACCGAGAACTGGCCGCGGATGCAGGAGCTGCCGTCCGGGCAGGTGTAACGGCCGGTGCCGAGGTAGACCGTCGAGTGCGGCGGGTTGGCGGACACGTCCCAGCCGTCGAAGACCGGCACGGTGATCGCGTGCTGGGGGTCGGGGACGGTGCTCTTGACCGCCGGCAGGGGCTTGGGCGCGACGGGGCTGCCGGTGGGTACGGTCGGGCTGGGGCTCGGCGAGGGGCTGCCGCTCTCGGTCACGGTGACGGTCGGGGCCGGGTCCGCCTTCCGGTCGCCGCCGCCGCTGAGCGCGACCCCGGCGACGATCCCGACCACGGCCAGCACGGCGACCGCGATGCCGATGACCGGGCCGGTCCTCGACCTGGTCTTCGGCGGCGGGTAGCCCGGACCCGGGTAGCCGTAGCCGGGGTCCTGGGGCGGGTAGCCGCCCTGGGGCGGGTAGCCGTTCTGGGCCGGGGCCCGGTAGCCGAGCGGGGGCTGGGCCGGGGCCTGGTAGGCGTCCTGGCCCGGGTAGCCGTAGGCCGGTGCCGCCTGGCCGCCCGGGTGGCCGTAGCCGGGCGGCTGCCGGTCGGAGGGCGGCGAGGTCTGGGTGGGGGCGTCGGCGAGCCCGCCCGCGACGCCGCCCCGGAGCGGTCGGACCTCGCTGGTCCAGGCGTTGCCGTCCCACCAGCGCTCGTGACCGGGGGCGCCGTCCGCACCCGGGACCGGGTACCACCCGGGAGGCGTCGAGTTGCTCACGGCCGTACGGTACCCGGCGCGGAGGCGGTCCGGACAGGGCGGAACCGTCACGACTCCGCACCACTCGCGCGCGGTGAACCGCCTTTTGCGGCAAGCCTGTTCGAGCGGTCGGCCGCCTGTCCGGGCAGGATTCCGGCGAGTCCGGGCAGGGCCACGGTGAGGCCCTGGCAGGCCTCCTGGCGGATCAGTCGGTCAGGCCGCGGGCCATCCAGACGTCGTCCACGAACCGGCCGTCGATCAGGAACTCCTCGGCCAGCGATCCCTCGACGACGAAGCCGCAGCTCTCGTAGAGGCGGCGGGCCGGGGCGTTCCAGCCGAGCACCCGCAGGGTCATCTTGCGGGCGCCCTCTGCCCGGGCCGCCGCGCAGGCCGCCTCGACCAGCCGGCGGCCGACGCCCCGGCCGCGGACGGTGTCGTCGACGGCGAGGCCCTGGATCTGCCGCACGTGCCGGTTGCTCGCCAGCGGGGTGGGCGGGACCTGGCGGACGTAGCCGACGATCCGGCCGTCCAGCACGGCCAGCAGGTAGTGCTCGGGGGCGTGCCGCTCGTCGAAGATCGGGTCCTCGACGGCCGGTTGCGGGGAGACGTCGGACAGGACGGACCAGGCCGCGTGGTTGAGGACGGCGAGCTCGCGCTCGTCCTTGCTCCGCGCCGTACGGATGATCAGATCGTCGTCAGGCATGCGCGCCATGCTAAGTGAGGTGCGCGCGGGGTGTGACGGGCAGTCGGAGAAGCCGGGAACTGCGAGGATGGGCGCATGCGCATCGCTGTCACGGGTTCCACGGGTTTGATCGGTTCGGCGCTCGTCCGCTCCCTGCTGGCGGACGGCCACGAGGTGGTCCGGCTGGTCCGGCACCGTTCGAAGACCGGCCCACGGCCGGACGGCAGCACGGCGATCGGCTGGAACCCGCTGGGCGGCGAGGTCCAGCGGGGCGGCCTGGACGGGGTCCAGGCCGTGGTGCACCTGGCCGGCGCCGGGGTCGGCGACCGCCGCTGGTCGGACTCCTACAAGCGGGAGATCCGGGAGAGCCGGGTGTACGGCACCGAGACGCTGGCCGTCGCCCTGGCCGCGCTCAAGGAGCCGCCGCAGGTCCTGGTGAGCGCCTCCGCGGTCGGCTGGTACGGGCAGACCGGCGACCGGGTGATCGACGAGGACTCCCCCGCCGGCGACGACTTCCTGGCCGAGGTCTGCCGGGAGTGGGAGGACGCCGCCAGGCCGGCCGAGCGGGCCGGGATCCGGGTCGTCCACCCCCGCACCGGAATGGTGCTCTCCTCGGCCGGCGGGGCCGGCGCACGGCTGTTCCCGCTGTTCAAGCTGGGCCTCGGCGGGCGGCTCGGCAACGGGCGGCAGTACTGGAGCTTCATCTCGCTGCACGACGAGGTGGCCGCGCTGCGGTTCCTGATCGACCACGACGACCTCTCCGGCGCCTTCAACCTCACCGCGCCGAACCCGGCGACCAACGCCGAGCTGACGGCCGCGCTCGGCCGGGCGCTGCGGCGGCCGACGCCGTTCCCGGTGCCGGAGGCGGTGCTCAAGGCGGTGCTGGGCGAGCTGGCGGTCGAGGTGGTCGGCAGCCACCGGGTGGTGCCGCGGCGGCTGCTGGACGCGGGCTTCCGCTTCACCCACCCGGAGGTGTACTCGGCGGTGCTCGCGGCGATGTGACGGGCGGGCAGGGCGGACGCCAGGGGCGGCGGGCAGGTCGGGCATCGGGCGGCGGGCGGCGGGCGGCGGGCGGCGGGCGGCGGGCGGCGGGCGGCGGGCGGCGGGCGGGCTGGATGCTCGGGCGGCGGGCGCCGGGTGCCGGACGGCGGGGCGCGCGGGGTGGCTGCGCGCGCTGGGCGGGTCGGCGCGCGTGCGGGTCGCGCGGACCCGTGCGTACTCCGACTACGGCATCCGCCCTGGCCAGCGGCATATGCCGGGCGGATCCCGAGGGGGCCCGAGGAGGGGGCGCACGGGAGCACACGGCGGGCGCGTCGCACGCCCCCGGTGACCGTACGCGCCCGCCGACCCCCGAACCCGGCCGCCACGGCGCACTGTCCGTGACCGCGCCCCCGCCCGGTGCCGCACTACCCTCCCCGCCCCTCGGATCCGGTCGGATGCGACTGTCTGACGCTCACACTGACTGGGCATCACCCTCCACGGACCGTGTCCCGGCACCCCGCTGCCTGCGTCGGCCGGAGCCCCGGGACCAGGGAGGGAGCACCCCAGTGCCCACGTACGACTTCACCCGCCGCGCCCGCCGGCCGTCCGACCCGGACGTCGTCGTGGTCGGCGCCGGACTCGCGGGCCTGGCCGCCGCCCGCGCGCTCACCGGCCACGGCCTCACCGTTCAGGTCCTGGAGACCACCGACCGGATCGGCGGCCGGATGGCCACCCGCGAGCAGGACGGCTTCCGGCTCGACGACGGCAGTCACCTGCTGAACACCGCCTTCCCGGAACTGCGCCGCACGCTCGACCTCGACCACCTCGACCTGCGCCCGCTCGCGCCCGGCGTACTGGTGCACAGCGCCGGACGCCGGTACCGCGCCGGGGATCCCCAGCTCACCGTCGCCCGCCAGGCCGCCGCCCGGGCCCCGCTCGGCAGCCCGCTGGACAAGGCCCGGCTGGCCGGGCGGCTCGGCCGGCTCGCCGCCACCCCGGTCGGCCGCCTCCAGGCCCGGCCGGAGACCACCGCCGCCCGCGCACTGGCCGGCCACGGCCTCGCCCAGCGCACCGTGGACGGCTTCCTGCGCCCGCTGCTCAGCGCCCTGCTCTCCGATCCGGCCCTCGGCACCAGCAGCCGGGTCGCCGACCTGGTGCTGCGCTCGTACGCGCGCGGGCGCCTGTGTCTGCCCGCCGACGGGATCGCGGCGGTACCGGCCCAGCTGGCCGCCGCCCTGCCCGCCGGCACCGTACGCACCGGGGTTCGGGTCACCTCGGTCGCCGCGGACGGCGTGGAGACCGTCGCGCACGGGCGGATCGGCGCCCAGGCCGTCGTCGTCGCCACCGACGCCCGCTCCGCCGCCGAGCTGCTGCCCGGCCTACGGCTGCCGGTCTTCCACCCCGTCACCACCTTCTTCCACGCGGCCGACGCCGCCCCGCTGGGCGAGGCCGTCCTGCTGCTCGACGGCGACCGGCCGAACGGGCAGCCGCCACTGGTCTCGCACTCGCTGGTGCTCAGCGAGCTGCACCCGTCCTACGCCCCGGCCGGTCAGGCGCTGATCGCCACCACCGTGCTCGGGCGGCGCGCCTTCGACGTGGGCGGCCCGGCCGGGCTGGAGCCGGCCGTCCGGGCCCGGCTGGCCGAGCTGTACGGCGGCTCGACGTCGGGCTGGCAGTTCCTCGGCGTGCGGCACGTCCCGGACGCGCTGCCCGCGATGCCGCCGCCGCACAACCCCCGCCGCCCGGTGCGGCTGCTGGCCGGGCTGTACGTCGCCGGGGACCACCGGGACACCAGCACCGTGCAGGGCGCGCTGGTCTCCGGGCGGCGGGCGGCGCAGGCGGTGCTGAGCGACCTCGGTGTCCCGGCCGAGGCCCCGGCGGCGGAGGCGGCGGCCTGACGGGCGGGGCACCTGCCGGCCCCGCCGCCCCGCCCGCGCACTTCGCGGCGCCGGGACACAGCAGCGGTCTGCCGGGGTGACAGACCGACGGCGTGCCCGGCGCCCTGGTCCGCGCGGAGGCACCGGACCGGGCCCGGCCTCCGTGCGCCGGGTGCGTGGGGCCCGTCCCCACGCACCCGGCTCCCGCCGGCCGGTCGGATCACTCCGCCGGTCAGATCACCCCCGCCTGCCGGGCCGTCTCCTCGAAGGCGCGGGCCACCGGGCTGCCGCGGTACGGGGTGAGGCGGCGGTGGAAGTCCCGGACGTACTCCAGCGAGCGGGCCGAGCGCATCTCCCCCGCCGCCCGCAGCGCGTCGGTGGCCATGGTGCAGGCCTCGTCGAGGTCCCCCATGCCGAGCCGGGCGGTGGCCAGCACCAGGCGGCAGAAGATCCGGCTGCGGGCGTAGGCGGGCGAGCGCAGCCGCAGCGACTTCTCGGCGTGCTGCGCGGCCGTCCGCCACTGCTGGAGGTCGCGGTAGCAGTGGGCGAACTCGTCGGAGAGCTGGGCCTCGTCGAAGTACCGCGCCCAGGAGGGCAGTTCGTCGCCGGTCCGGGCCGCGGCCAGCGAGCGCTCGGCGCGCACCAGGGCGGTGGTGCAGGACCTGACGTCGCCCAGCAGGCCGTGTCCGCGCGCCTCGGCGGCGTGCATCAGCGACTGGACCACCGGCGGCACGGCGGTGCCCACGCCCTGCTGGGCGACCCGGGCGAGCTGGACGGCCTCCCGGCCGTGGCCCAGGTGGACGGCCTGCTGGCTCATCGTCACCAGCACGTACCCGCCGAGCGCGCGGTCCCCGGCGGCCTGGGAGAGCCGCA
Organism: Kitasatospora sp. NPDC048298; assembly: GCF_043201465.1. Classification (NCBI taxonomy): domain Bacteria; kingdom Bacillati; phylum Actinomycetota; class Actinomycetes; order Kitasatosporales; family Streptomycetaceae; genus Kitasatospora; species Kitasatospora sp. NPDC048298. The sequence continues at coordinate 63,883 of NZ_JBICYZ010000040.1, read as the reverse complement.
GCGCCTGGACGAAGTAGCGCTGGGCGAGCCCGTGCGCGGCGATGTCGAAGGACGTCCAGCCGGCCAGCCTGGTGAGGTCGGCGACCGCGCCGAACAGGGCCCGGCCGATCTGCTCGCCGTAGCGGCCGCGCAGCATCGGCTCGGCCTCGCTCTCCAGGTAGCGGACCAGCGCCTGGCGGGCGTGGCCGCCGCCGTAGGCGTGGTCGAGCGCGCGGAAGAGGTCGCCGACGGCCCGGATGGCGGCGATGTCGCCGCGGCCGACCCGCAGGGTGGGGCGGGACTCGCGGGCCGGGTCGGTGTACGGCGGCTCGACGGCGACCGGCGGCCGGCGGCTCTGGATCGGCACCCGGCCGATGGTCGGGGCGGTGCCGGTGGTCCCGGCCGTGCTGCGGGCGGTGGGGGCGCCGGGCGCCGGGCCGCGCGCCGGGCTCCCGGGGGACGCGCCGGGCGCGCCCGGCGCCGGGGCGCCGGTGATGGCCGCGGAGGTGGCACTGCCGGCGGGCGGGCCGGCGGCGTCCGGCCGGGCCAGCGTGGAGCCGTCCCGGGCGACCCGCTCGTCGGTGCGGCCGATCAGCCAGTCCCGGCTGGGGACGACCAGGCCGGCCGGGGTGAAGGCGATCCGGCGCAGCTCGGACTGCGGGCCGTTGTCCTTGCGCCACATGCTCGCCACGATGTCCACCGCCTCCTGCGGCGTCTCGGCGAACTCCAGGCCCGCGTAGACCGGGGCGCAGGCGTCCAGGCCGAGGTCCTGGGCGGTGAGCCGGCGGCCGAGCCGGCGGGTGAAGACCTCGGCGATCAGCGCCGGGGTGGCCCCGCGCGGCTGCTGGCCGCGCAGCCAGCGGGTGACCGAGGTCTTGTCGTAACGCAGGTCGAGGCCGTGCTCCAGGCCGAGCTGGTCGACCCGGCGGGCGAGGCCGGCGTGCGAGAAGCCGGCCTCCTCGATCAGCGCCGCGAGCTGGCCGTTCTGCGGCGCCGGGCCGGAGTGGCCGGGGCCGCGAGCCGGGGCGGGCGCGACCGGGTTCTCGTGCCGGTCGGGTGTGGCCTGCACCGGCAGCCGAAGGTCGTCGGCGTCCGGGGCGTCGGCGGGCAGCGTCTCGGCGGTCAGGGCGTCGGGGGCGTCCGGAAGGGTCCGGCCGACCGGCCCTCGGCGCTGGCCGAGCGGGTCGAGCGGTCCGTACGCCGGGCTGTCGGTTGCAGGCCGTTGGGGCATGTCTGTCAACACCTCTCGGACGTCGCACCGGGCTTCACCAGCACTTCGGCGGCCTGGGGCGGCGCCCCCTGTCGGGAATCGGCGTGAATGTAGCGAGCATTCGGGCGCTATGGGTGGATCTGACCGAGCAATCCACCGAACGGGTGAAGCAAGCGCGCCCATTGTGGGGAAGCGGGCTCGGGATGGGTTTGGTCGTCCGGGGTCGAACCTTCGGCCGTTCCAGGGGCTTTCCCGAGGGCTTCCGCGGGGGTCGATCCGCCGTTCGGACCTCGCTCCGGTGTCATGGCGGACAGCACCACAGCCCAGCGGTGTGCTGTGGAGGTCTGCCACATGGGAGCGGGGCCGTCGGATTCCTACCGTTCTCGGCCATGGACACCTCTACTGCCCGCCCGCTCGCCGGCCGCACGGCCATGGTCACCGGGGCCGCCTCGGGCATCGGCCGGGCCTGCGCCGAGGCCTTCGCCGGGGCCGGAGCCCGGGTCTACGTCGTCGACCTCGCGGCCGGCCCGGCCGAGGAACTCGCCGAGCGGATCGGCGGCCGCGCGATCGTCGCCGACCTCGCCGACCCCGGAGCCGTGGACGCCCTGCCGGACGACGCCGACATCGTCGTCAACAACGCCGGTCTCCAGCACGTCGCGCCCGTGCACGAGTTCCCGCCGGACCGCTTCACGCTCATCCAGCGCGTCATGGTCGAGGCCCCGTTCCGCATCCTGCGCCGCACCCTGCCGCACATGTACGAGCAGGGGTGGGGGCGGGTCGTCAACGTCTCCTCCGTCCACGGCCTGCGCGCCAGCGCCTTCAAGTCCGCGTACGTCACCGCCAAGCACGCCCTGGAGGGTCTGAGCAAGACCGTCGCCCTGGAGGGCGCGCCGCACGGCGTCACCAGCAACTGCATCAACCCGGGCTACGTCCGAACCCCCCTGGTGGAGAAGCAGATCGCCGCCCAGGCGCTCGCCCACGGCATCCCCGAGGACGAGGTGGTCGAGCGGATCATGCTCGACCGCACCGCCGTGAAGCGCCTCATCGAACCCGAGGAGGTCGCCCAGCTCGCCCTCTGGCTCTGCTCCTCCTCCGCCTCCTACATCACCGGCGCCAGCCTCCCCGTCGACGGCGGCTGGACGGCGCACTGAGTGGGGACGCTCCGCGCCCCTACCGCCCGCTCATAGGGTAGAGCGGCACATTCGACCCCGGGACTGTGTGGACCACCCACATAGTCCCGGGGTCGGGCGCTTCCTACCTTGTGGCGACATCGACTCCCCCTGGTTCTGGAAGTGGTGGCCATGAACACCTCCGCGCGAGGTACGGCGGCGAGCAGCTCACTCCCGAAAGTGGTGGCTGCGAGCCTGATCGGCACGACGATCGAGTGGTACGACTACTTCCTGTACGGAACGGCGGCGGCGCTGGTGTTCGGGAAGCTGTTCTTCCCGCACAGCGATCCGCTGACCGGGACGCTGCTGTCCTTCCTGACCTATGCGATCGGGTTCGCGGCGCGGCCGATCGGGGCGCTGGTGTTCGGTCACTTCGGGGACCGGGTGGGGCGCAAGAAGCTGCTGGTGGTGAGCCTGCTGCTGATGGGCGGGTCGACCACGGCGATCGGGCTGCTGCCGACCTACGACTCGATCGGGGTCGCTGCGCCGGTGCTGCTGACGGCACTGCGGCTGGTGCAGGGCTTCGCGCTCGGCGGTGAGTGGGGCGGTGCCGTGCTGCTGGTGTCGGAGCACGGGGACCAGCGGCGGCGGGGGTTCTGGGCGTCCTGGCCACAGGGCGGGGCGCCGGCCGGGAACCTGCTGGCGGCCGGGGTGCTGTCGCTGATGACGGCGGTGCAGTCGGACGCGGCGTTCCTGGCGTGGGGCTGGCGGGTGCCGTTCCTGCTGTCGGCGGTGCTGGTCGCGGTCGGGATGTGGATCCGGCTCGCGGTGGACGAGTCGCCGCTGTTCAAGCAGGCGCTGGCGGCCCGGCAGCAGCGGCAGGCGGAGCGGCGGACGGCCGAACGGCTGCCGCTGGTGGAGGTGTTGCGCAACCACTGGCGGGAGGTGCTGGTGGCCATGGGCGCGCGGATGGCGGAGAACATCTCCTACTACGTGATGACGACCTTCGTGCTCACCTACGCCGTCACCCACGCCCACTTCTCCAAGCAGACCGCGCTGAACGCCGTCCTGATCGCCTCCGCGATCCAGTTCGCGCTGATCCCGCTGTTCGGCGCGCTGTCCGACCGGATCGGGCGCAAGCCGGTCTACCTGGTGGGCGCGGTCGGGGTGGGCGCCTGGGCCTTCGTCTTCTTCGGCATGGTCGACACCAGGTCCTTCGGCTCGCTGGTCACCGCCGTCACCGTCGGCCTGGTCTTCCACAGCGCCATGTACGCACCCCAGGCCGCCTTCTTCTCCGAGCTGTTCGCGACCCGGATGCGGTACTCGGGCGCCTCGATCGGGGCCCAGTTCTCCTCGGTGGCGGCCGGTGCCCCCGCGCCGCTGATCGCCACCGCGCTGCTCAAGGACTACGGCAGCTCCACCCCCATCGCCGTCTACGTCGCCATCGCGGCGGCGATCACCGTGCTGGCGGTGCTCTGCGGCCGGGAGACCAGGGGCCAGGACCTCACGGAGGTCGACGGGGAGGCCGCGGACGGCGCTCAGGCCGGGCCGGAGGGCCGGGAGGCCGGTGCCGGCGACCACGGGAAGCCCGCCGTCGCCTGAGGACCGAGCCGATACGATCGCGCTTTCTCGGAACCGACGGAACCGACGCCGATTGGCAGCACGCACCATGAACCACCCTCACGAAAGCGCCGCGCCCGCGCTGCGGCGGCTGCTCGACCTGCTCGCCTCCGGCGCCGCCACCGAGGACTTCGCCGACGTGCTGGCCGACGCCCGCCGCCGCGGGGCGCCGGCCGCCGTCCTCGCCGAGATCGACGACGCCACCTGGCAGGCCCTGCGGGTCCACCGCACCCTGCGTCAACACCGGCGCCGCGAAGCCGAGTTGACCGCCCTGTTCGACACCGCAGGAGACCTCGCCGCCTCCCGGGACCTGGACTCGGTGCTCCAGGCGATCGTCCGCCGGGCCCGGATGCTGCTCGGCACCGACACCGCCTACCTGACCCTGCCGGACGAGGCCGCGGGCGACACCTACATGCGGGTCACCGACGGCTCGGTCTCCGTCCTGTTCCAGACCCTGCGGCTCAGCCTCGGCGACGGCCTGGGCGGGCTGGTCGCGCAGACCGCCCGCCCGTACGCCACCCCCGACTACCGCAACGACGAGCGCTTCCACCACACCGGCACGATCGACGCGGGCGTGCTGGACGAGGGACTGGTGGCGATCATCGGGGTGCCGCTGCTGATCGGCGGGCAGGTCATCGGCGTCCTGTTCGCCGCCGACCGCACGCCGCGCGCCTTCTCCCCCGACGAGGTCGCGCTGCTCTGCTCGCTGGCCGCGCACGCCGCGATCGCCCTGGACACCGCCAAGTCGCTGGCCGACACCCGTGCCGCGCTCGCCGAGCTGAACGCCGCCAACGAGCTGGTCCGGGCCCACTCCGCCGCCGTGCAGCGCGCCGAGCAGGCGCACGACCGGCTCACCGACCTGGTGCTGCGCGGCGCCGAGGTGCCGGACGTCGCCGCCGCCGTCGCCGCCCTGCTGGGTGGGGAGATAGCGGTCCTGGACGCCGAGGGCGAGCCGCTGGCCGGACGCTCCGCACCCGCCGCCGAACTGGCGGAGGCGGTCGCCGCCTCCCGCGCCGAGGGCCGGTCCGTACGGCACGGCGAGCAGTGGGTCTGCGCGGTGCTGGCCGGGCACGACGCGCTCGGCACCATGGTGCTGCGCGGCCGGCCCGACCTCGACGACGCCGACCGGCGACTGTTCGAGCGGGCCAGCGTGGTCACCGCGCTGCTCCTGCTGCTGCGCCGCTCGGTCGCCGAGACCGAGAACCGGATCCGCGGCGAACTGCTCACCGACCTGCTGACCGCCCCCGAGCGCGACCCGGCCGGGCTCACCGCGCGCGGCCGCCGGCTCGGCGTCGACCTCGCCCGGCCGCACCTGGTGCTGGTCGCGGAACCGGCCGACGGGAAGGGCGACGACCGGGGACGGCTGGCCGGCGCGGCCCGGCGCTACCTGTTCGGCTCCCGCGGCGTCAGCGCCGAGCACGCCGAGACGGTGGTGCTGCTGGTGCCCGTCGAGACCGGCGGCACCGACCCCGAGGAGACCGCCCGGCAGGCCGCCGAGCGGCTGGCCCGGCTGGCCGGGTTCCCGGTCACCGTCGGCGCGGGCCGCCCGGCCGCCGGGCCGTCCGCGGTGGCCGCCTCGTACGGCGAGGGCCTGCGCTGCCTGCGGGCGCTGCGGGTGCTCGGCCGCGCCGGGGAGGGCGCCTCCGCCCGGGCGCTCGGCTTCCTCGGCGTGCTGCTCGGCGACGGCCACGACGTGGACGGCTTCGTCGGCGCGACGCTCGGCCCGCTGCTCGCGTACGACGCCCGGCGCGGCACCGAGCTGGTCCGCACCCTGCGCGCCTACTTCGACTGCGGCGGCAGCCTGACCAGGGCCAAGGACGAGCTGCACGTCCACGTGAACACGGTGGTCCAGCGGCTGGACCGGGTCGAGGCGCTGCTCGGGCGGGACTGGAACCAGCCGGAGCGGTCGCTGGAGCTGCAGCTCGCGCTGCGGTTGCAGCTGCTCGCGGCGAGTTGAGCGAGCGGGCGGACTGCTCGCGGCGAGTCGAGCGAGCGGGGAGGGAGCGCGGCGAGGGAGCGGGTACGGGGGTGGCGGCGGCTCGCGGGCGGCTGAGGGGTCCTCGCGGGCGGGGCGTACAGTGGCGAGGTTGGTCTCGAACGCCTGGCAAGGAGCGGTAGCGGTGAGCGAGAACGTGCGTTTTGTTCACATGGGCATCGGCGAGCGGACCGTGCCCTACCAGGAGGCCTGGGAGGAGCAGCAGCGGCTGCACGCCCTGCGGGTCGCCGACGAGATCCCCGACACCGTCCTGCTCCTGGAGCACCAGTCGGTGTACACCATGGGCAAGCGCACCAACCCCGCCGACCTGCCGCTGGACGGCACCCCGGTGGTCGAGGTCAACCGGGGCGGGGAGATCACCTGGCACGGCCCCGGCCAGCTGGTCGGCTACCCGATCGTCAAGCTGCCCGACCCGATCGACGTCATCGCCTACGTCCGCCGGCTGGAGGAGGCGCTGATCCGCACCGCCGGGGAGTTCGGCATCGACTCCACCCGGGTCGAGGGCCGCAGCGGGGTCTGGGTGCTGGGCGACTCCATCCCGGACGCCGTGGTGGATCCGGCGCAGGTGGTGGACATCGGCAAGCTGACCCTGCGGATGGGCCTGCCGCTGGGCATCGACCCGCGGCTGGCGGGCCCCGAGTACGCGCCCTCCAACGCCGGCCAGCGCGGTGACGACCGCAAGCTCGCCGCGATCGGCGTGCGGGTCGCCCGCGGGGTGACGATGCACGGCTTCGCGCTCAACTGCGACCCGGACATGACCTGGTTCGACAAGATCGTGCCGTGCGGCATCCGGGACGCGGGCGTGGCCTCGCTCAGCGGCGAGCTGAAGCGCGGGCTGAGCGCCGCCGAGGCGGCGCCGGCCGTCGAACGGCACCTGGCGGCCGTCCTCGCCGAGCTGCCGGAACCGGCGCTCGGCCGCTGAACCCTCCGCCCCGCCGGGGATCCGGCGAGATTCCCGGCGGCGCCGGGAATCTACCGGCCGGTAGCCATGTTGCCCTGCGATTGCAGGGCGGCAGGCCCGGCGAAGGCCGTACAACCACAGGCGTACCCTGGGGGTACCCCGTCTAGTTCTAGGAGTCGCACGTGTCCGCTGTCGCGCCCGACGGCAGGAAGCTTCTCCGCCTGGAGGTCCGCAACAGCGAGACCCCCATCGAGCGGAAGCCCGAGTGGATCAAGACCCGCGCGAAGATGGGCCCGGAGTACAACGCCCTCCAGTCGCTGGTGAAGAAGGAGGGGCTGCACACGGTCTGCCAGGAGGCCGGCTGCCCCAACATCTTCGAGTGCTGGGAGGACCGCGAGGCGACCTTCCTCATCGGCGGTGACCAGTGCACCCGCCGCTGCGACTTCTGCCAGATCGACACCGGCAAGCCCGCCGAGTTCGACCGCGACGAGCCGCGCCGGGTCGCCGAGTCCATCGTCACCATGGACCTCAACTACGCCACCATCACCGGCGTCGCCCGCGACGACCTGGAGGACGGCGGCGCCTGGCTGTACGCCGAGACCGTGCGCCAGGTGCACGCGATGACCGCCGGCCGCGAGGCCGGCCGCACCGGCGTCGAGCTGCTCATCCCCGACTTCAACGCGGTGCCCGAGCAGCTGGCCGAGGTCTTCTCCTCCCGCCCCGAGGTGCTCGCGCACAACGTCGAGACGGTGCCGCGGATCTTCAAGCGGATCCGCCCGGCGTTCCGCTACGAGCGCTCGCTGGACGTCATCACCCAGGCCCGCGCGGCCGGGCTGGTCACCAAGTCCAACCTGATCCTGGGCATGGGCGAGACCCGCGAGGAGGTCAGCCAGGCGCTGGCCGACCTGGTCGGCGCCGGCTGCGAGCTGATCACCATCACCCAGTACCTGCGCCCCTCGCTGCGCCACCACCCGGTCGAGCGCTGGGTGAAGCCGCAGGAGTTCGTCGAGCTCCAGGAGGAGGCCGAGGAGCTGGGCTTCGCGGGCGTCATGTCGGGCCCGCTGGTGCGGTCCTCGTACCGGGCCGGCCGGCTGTACCGGCAGGCGCTGGAGCGGCGCGAGCAGGCCGCGGTCTGACCACGCGCTGACGCCGGTCAACCGCGCGCTGACGCCGGCCTCGCGGTCCACCGACCGGTTCGAGCCATGGGAAGGGCGGAGCTTCGGCTCCGCCCTTTCGCCTTCACCACGCTTTGACGGCCTGGTCACGGGCTGGTAACACGGGGTGGGGACGCTGGACGCCTGATGGGCGTTCGATTCTTCTCAGCCACGGGAGGAGCTGTTCGGCATGCGGATGCGGATCCGGTCGGTGGGGGTGGCGCTGCGGTTCGCCGAAAGCGTCCTGCTGGCCCCCGGCCAGCGGCACGCGCGCCGCAACGCGTGGGCGGCGGTGTGCGAGGACCGCCGGCACGCGGCGGACCGCCGGCACGACCACGCGGCGGCGGAGACGGTGCCGACACGACCCGTTCGGCGGTAACGCTCCGGCACCGCCGGGACCGCCATCCCCACCCCGGCGTCGCTCTGCGCGACGGCGTGTGGGCGCGCGGGTCACGGTTGGGGCGAACGGGTACCCGGGCTTGGATATCCCGTACCCGTGCCACGTACCATGAGCGTTATGGCGAGGGAAACATCCGAGAACCCCGGGCGACTGAAGCAGATCCGCCTGGCGTACACCATGACCAAGAAGGTCGACACCAAGATCGGCCTGATCATCGCCGGCATCGGCCTGCTGACCTTCGGCGTGTTCCTCGCCATCGGCTTCGCGATCGAGCATCCCGTCTACCTGGGCGTCCTGGGCTTCATCGTGGCCGTGCTGGCCATGGCGATCGTCTTCGGGCGCCGGGCCGAGCGCGCCGCGTTCGGTCAGATGGAGGGGCAGCCGGGCGCCGTCGCCGCGGTGCTGAACAACATCCGGCGCGGCTGGAGCTCCAACACCACCCCGGTCGCGGTCACCCGTAACCAGGACGCGGTCTACCGCGCCGTGGGCCGGGCCGGCATCGCGCTGATCGGCGAGGGCAACCCGAACCGGGTCCGCCAGCTGCTGGCCTCCGAGAAGAAGAAGATGGCCCGCATCGTCGGCGACGTGCCGGTGCACGACATCGTGGTGGGCAACGGCGAGGGCGAGATCCCGCTGAAGAAGCTCCAGATCCACCTGATGCGCCTGCCCCGCGCGATCACCGCCGCCCAGGTCACCGAGACCAACGACCGCCTGCGCGCGCTGGGCGACCTGCTCTCCAAGGCGCCGATCCCCAAGGGCCCGATGCCGAAGGGCGCCCGGATGCCCAAGGGCGGCCAGGCCCGCTGACCCTCCCCCTCCCCTGACGACACGAGAACGGCCCCGCCGCGGAAGCTCCGCGGCGGGGCCGTTTCCACGTTCGTACAGCGGGCTAGACCCGGACCTCGACGGTGCCGACCGCCTTGTCGTGCAGGCCGCGGGTGTCGCGGTCCCAGACCAGCGGCGGCACCACCAGGCAGAGCAGCAGGGTGCGCAGCAGGACCTGCGGGATGGTCGCGCGGCGGCCGTCCAGGCGGACCACCCGGAGGCCGAACAGCCGCTTGCCGACCGTCGTGCCGGTGGTGGACAGCAGCAGCGACACGACCAGGAAGTACAGCGGGCTGGTCCACAGGTTGGCCTCGGCCTGGTCACCGCGGGCGAGCAGCCCGTACGCGATCAGGGAGACCAGCCAGCCGTCCACGAACAGGGCCCCGATCCGGCGGCCGGGGCCGGCGATCGAGCCGGAGCCCTCCTTGGGCAGCCCGAGGCGTTCGCCGCGGTAGCCGAAGTCGGCGCCCATCTTCTCGGCGGCCGCCCGGGGGCCGTCGATCCACGATCCCAACGCTTCTCTGGTGTCCACGAATCCACACTAACCGGGCTGACGGCCCGCTCCGCCACCGGCTCCCCTCCCCGCCGGGCATCACCCCCGACCGGGTGAATCGTCGTTCCGGGGCTTTCCCGGCAGTTTTCGAATGGTCCAGACCACTTACGGAAGGGTGCCCAGCTGGGCGGGGTGATTTGTACCGTCCCGTACGCCTTTGCCATGCGCCCGGCGACCGTGGTTAACATCTAGGAAACGAGCGGGTCACCGAGTGGAAACGGCCCATTCCTATGGTGAGCCCAATTCGCACGCCGAGGAGGATGGATGTTCAACAACGCCGCCGAAGTGAAGCAGTTCATCCAGGACAACGACGTGAAGTTCGTCGACGTCCGCTTCTGTGACCTGCCGGGCGTCTTGCAGCACTTCTCCGTACCTGCGGCGACCTTCGACCCGTCCGAGATCCTGATGTTCGACGGCTCGTCGATCCGCGGTTTCCAGGCCATCCACGAGTCCGACATGGCCCTGGTCCCGGACCTCGCCACGGCCCGCCTCGACCCCTTCCGGGCCGAGAAGCACCTCAACATCAACTTCTTCATCCAGGACCCGGTCACCGGCGAGGCGTACAGCCGCGACCCGCGCAACGTCGCCAGGAAGGCCGAGGCCTACCTCGCCTCCTCCGGCATCGCCGACACCGCCTACTTCGGGCCCGAGGCCGAGTTCTACGTCTTCGACTCGGTCCGCTTCGAGACCAGCGCCAACGCGTCCTTCTACCACATCGACTCGGAGGCCGGCGCCTGGAACAGCGGCGCCGCCGAGGGCGACGTGCGCGGCTACAAGGTCAAGTACAAGGGCGGGTACTTCCCCGTCCCGCCGGTCGACCACTTCGCCGACCTGCGCGCCGAGATGTCGCTGGAACTCGCCAAGGCCGGACTGGAGGTCGAGCGCCAGCACCACGAGGTCGGCACCGCCGGCCAGGCCGAGATCAACTACAAGTTCAACACCCTGCTGCACGCCGCCGACGACCTGATGCTGTTCAAGTACATCATCAAGAACGTCGCCTGGCGCAACGGCAAGACCGCCACCTTCATGCCGAAGCCGATCTTCGGCGACAACGGCTCGGGCATGCACGTCCACCAGTCCCTGTGGGCCGAGGGCACCCCGCTCTTCTACGACGAGCAGGGCTACGCCGGGCTCTCCGACACCGCCCGCTACTACATCGGCGGCCTGCTGCGGCACGCCCCCTCGCTGCTGGCCTTCACCAACCCCTCGGTGAACTCCTACCACCGCCTGGTGCCGGGCTTCGAGGCGCCGGTCAACCTGGTCTACTCCCAGCGCAACCGCTCCGCCGCGATCCGCATCCCGATCACCGGCTCCAACGCCAAGGCCAAGCGCATCGAGTTCCGCGCCCCCGACCCGGCCTCCAACCCCTACCTGGCCTTCGCCGCCATGCTGATGGCCGGCCTCGACGGCATCCGCAACAAGATCGAGCCCCTGGAGCCGGTCGACAAGGACCTCTACGAGCTGGCCCCCGAGGAGCACGCCAACGTCCCCCAGGTGCCCTCCTCCCTCCCCGCCGTCCTGGAGGCCCTCGAAGCCGACCACGAGTACCTCCTCGCCGGCAACGTCTTCACCCCGGACCTCATCGAGACCTGGATCGACTACAAGCGCACCAACGAGATCGCCCCGATCGCCCTCCGCCCCCACCCGCACGAGTTCGAGCTCTACTACGACCTGTAGAGGGCCGTCCGGCCCGCGGGAGCGGAGAGGGACCGGTGCCGTTCGGCGCCGGTCCCTTTCGGGCTTTGTGGGGTCGGGGCGAGGGGGGCGGCCCGGTCAGGTTGGGAGGCGCGGCGGCGCGGCGCGGACGACGGCGAGGGAGGCGACGGCGGCCGCGAAGCCGAGGAGGGCGCCGGCCGCGACGTCGCCCGGGTAGTGCACGCCGGTGTGGACCCGGGAGTAGCCGACCGCGGCCGCCACCGCGCCGAGCGGGACCGCCATCGGCGGCAGCAGCACGCCGACCGCGGTGGCGAAGGCCGTCGCCGAGGCCATGTGACCGGACGGGAAGGAGGCCGACTCGGGCATCGGCACCTGCCGGCCGACCACCACCCGGGCTTGCTCCCGGTCGGGCCGGGGGCGGCGGACCAACTGCTTGCCGACCAGGTTCGCCGTCACCGAGGCCAGCGCCACCGCGCCGACCCCGGCCACCGCCGCCTGCCGGGGGCGGCCGGGGGCAAGGGCGAGGAGCGCGGCGACGGCCAGCGAGATCTTCGAGTGGTCGGCGGCCCGGGAGAGGCGGCGCAGCGCGGAGTCCAGGGCCGGGGTGGGGGTGCCGGCGACGGCCGCGTAGACGGCTCCGTCGAGCGTCCGCAGGTCGGTGAGCACGGCCTGCGGGGCGGGCGGGGCCGCGTGGTGCTTCGGATCAGTCACGGGTCGGCCCCTCGGTGGTCGGCCCCTCGGTGGTCGGGTCGGAGCGGCCATGGGAGCCGGGGAGGCCGCGGCCGAGCGCGAGGTCGGCCAGCCGGTGCCAGTTCACGGGCGGCGCGGAGGCGGGGACGCCCGGGCGGTCGCGCGGCACCAGGACCCGCAGCACCCGCGGGCGCAGGGTGCACACGACCGGTACGGGCATCCGCAGCGCCTCGCCGTCGACCGCCACCGGGATCTCGCCCCCGTCCGCGGTCACCTCGACCCGCCGGGCGGTCAGCGCTCTCAGCCCGGTGGAGCGGCTGCCGCGCACGACCACGTCCGCGGCCTCGGTCACGCCCTCCACCCGGATGCCGAGCACGCCGAGTTCGCCGCCGTCGAGCCGGGGGCGGCGGTCGCCGATGCCGAGGCCCTCGGTCGAGCCGTACGGGTTGTTGCTGACCAGCAGCGCCTGCTCGCCGGTGAGCACGGTGGCGTCGGCCCGGACGTCGATGCGCGGCACGCCCTCGCCGACCAGTAGCTGGGGCAGCAACGCCAGCACCGTTCCGACCTTGTCCTCCCGGTACTCGGGGCGCTGCACGATGTCGGCGTACACCCCGAAGGAGACGGTGTTGACGAAGGCCCGGCCCGAGACCTCTCCGAGGTCGACCCGCAGTTCCTCGCCGTCGGTCAGCGCGTCCAGGGCGCGGGACGGGTCCGTCCGGTCGAGGCCGAGGTCCAGGGCGAAGTGGTTGCGGGTGCCGGCGGGGAGCACCAGGAACGGCAGGTCGTGCTCGGCGGCGACGGCCGCGACCGGCGCCAGGCTGCCGTCGCCGCCCGCCACGCCGAGCAGGTCCGCGCCCTCGGCCACGGCCGTACGGGCGAGCGCGACGGGATCGGTGGGGGCGGTGCGGTCGAACAGGACCACCCGGGCGCCGAGTTCCTCCGCCCGCTCGACCAGTCCGAAGCGGCCGACCTTCCCGCCGCCGGACTTCGGGTTCATGATCAGGACCGGCCGCTGCGGACGGGGCGCGGCAACCGCCTGCATCGGCGGTTCCGGAGTGGCCCTGCGCAGTGCCGCGCGGGCGAGGACCAGCGCGGCTCCCCAGCACAGGACGAGGACCAGGGCGGTCAGCCACAGCCGGTGGTGGGCGAAGAGCACCAGCACCGCGACCGGCGCCGCGATCGCGACGAGCAGCCCGAACACCCGGACCGCGCCCCGGTAGGCCAGGAACCACCAGATGCCGGCGGCCCAGACGACCAGTCCGAGCAGCCCCGCGGCGACCACCAGCAGTCCGCCCTCCCCCAGCGCGAACAGCAGCATCCCGATTGCCCCCGCCGCCGCCAGCAGGGCGCCGCGCGCCAGCAGCCGCGCGCCGGCTCCCCCGCCGGTGTCCGCCGTCCGTGTCCCGTCGATCTCGTCCTCCCGTGCCGTGCCCTCGGGGCCCGGCCGGGCCCGGTGGTTGCCAGCAGCCTGCGCACTCCCGCGCCCGGGGGCATCCCGGCGGACCCGTCCGGGTGACGGGGGGAGGAACGGGGAGAGGCCTCGCCTACGGGGCGTCCGGGGTGAGGGCGAGGACGGCGAGGTCGTCGGCGAGGAGGCCGGCGTAGCGGTGGACGTCCTGGGCCAGGAAGGAGACCACCCGGTCGGGGGCGGTGCTGCCGAGGGCGGCGAGGCGGGGGGCCAGCGGGTAGAAGGCGCCCGTGGTGTCGCGGGCCTCGCTGACGCCGTCGGTGTAGAGCAGGACGGTGTGGCCCGGGGGCAGCGCGACGGCGATCGCCTTGCTGCGCTCGTCGGCGGGGCCGAGGTGGCCGAGGCCGAGCGGGAGCTCGTCGGCGCAGGACACCGGGGATATGCCGCCTCCGCCGAGGAGCAGCGGCCTGGTGTGGCCGCGGTTGACGATCTCCACGCAGTCCGAGCCGGGCCGGTACTGGAGCAGGACGGCGGTGACGAACAGCTCGTCGTCGCCGCGGTCGGCGGCGGCGCGCAGCACCGCCCGGTCCAGCTGGTCGGCCAGTTCGACCAGCCCGGGGGTGTCGTACGCGGCCGCCCGGAAGGCGCCGAGGACGTCGGCGACGGTGCGGACGGCGCCCAGGCCCTTGCCGCGGACGTCGCCGAGCAGCACCCGCGCGCCGAAGCGGGTGTCGCACACCTCGTACAGGTCGCCGCCGACCAGCACGTCGGCCTGGGCCGGGCGGTAGAGGCCGGACAGCCGCAGCCCGCCGGTCCGCTCGGGCACCGGGCGCAGCACGGTGCGCTGCAGGGTCTCGGCGACCGTGCGGGCCTGGATCAGGTTGCGGTTCTGCCGGGTGCGCTGCCAGGACAGCGCGGTGCCCATGACGCCGGAGACCAGGGTGGTGATGTAGACCCAGACGTGGTGCTGCTCGGAGATGTGCTCCATGCGCAGCGCCAGGAGGAGCTGGAGGGCCAGCGAGCCGACCGTGGTGACGGCGGTCAGCACAGGGCCGTAGCTGAACGCGGCCACCACGGGCAGCGCGGTCAGCAGGAAGCCGGCGGCGACGGCCTGCGGGACGACGGCCTCGGCGATCAGGTCCAGCACCAGCAGGATCGCCGGCAGCCAGGGCACCCACCGCGGCACCTCGGGCTGCGGCGCCGCGGGGCGCGGCGGGCGGGGTGCTGTGGGCACGGTGGGGACCTCCTGGCAGGTGGCCGTTCCGGGTGATCGGTCCGGATTGGCCGCTTTCATCCCCCATGATCTCCCACGAACGACCCCGCCACGAACGGCCGAACGTCCCGGCCGCCGGGGCCGGAGGAGCTCGTTCCGGTCCCGGCGTCCGCTGGTCGGCGCACCCTCAGCGCACCCTCAGCGGACGGTCACCGGACGGTCACCGGCAGGGTCTCGAAGCCGCGCAGCACCAGGCGGTCGCGCCGGGTGGGGACGCCACCGGGGGCGAGCCGGGGGAAGCGGTCGAGCAGCGCGGGCACCGCGACCTCGGCCTCCAGCCGGGCCAGCTGGGAGCCCAGGCAGAAGTGGGCGCCGCCGCCGAAGCTGAGCGGCTGGCTGTCGGTGCGGGTCGGGTCGAAGACCTCGGAGCGCTCGTACCGGGCCGGGTCGCGGTTGGCCGAGCCGACCAGCAGGGTCACCCCGTGGCCGGGCGGGATCGGCACACCCTCGATGACCAGGTCCTCCCCCAGCGCGACCCGGCCGCTGACCTGGACCGGCGAGTCGAAGCGCAACACCTCGTCGGTGAACCCGGCCGGGGTGATCGCGCCGCTGCGCAGCCCGGCGACCGCCTCGGGGTGGTGGAACAGCAGGTTCAGGCCGTTGCCGAGCAGGTTGGTGGTGGTCTCGAAGCCGGCCACCAGCAGCAGGACCAGGTTGGCCAGCAGCTCCTCGGCGGAGAGCCGCTCGTCGTCGGCGGCGGCGATCCGGGCCAGGTCGGTGACCAGGTCGTCCTGCGGACGGGCCAGGCGCTCGACGGCCAGCTCGGTGAAGTAGCGGGTCAGCTCGTCGGCGGCGCTGTCGGCGTCGGTCAGTTCGTCCAGGTCCTGGACGAACTCCAGGGCGACGGTCAGGTCGGAGGCGAGGCCGCGGAAGCGGTAGCGGTCCTGCTCGGGCACGCCGAGCAGCTCGCAGATCACCCCGACCGGCAGCCGGAAGGCGAAGGCGTCCATGAAGTCCACCGGCGAGCCGTCGGCGCCCTGCTCGGCCATCTCGTCCAGCAGCCGGTCGACCGCCGCCACCACGGCCGGGCGCAGCGCGGCGACCCTGCGGGCGGTGAACACGGAGGCGATCAGCGAGCGGACCCGGGGCTGGTCGGGGGCGTTGCGCTGGAGGATCGAGCGGCCGAACAGGTCGAGCGAGGAGTGCTCGGTGTAGCCGGGGGTCAGGTCGGCCAGCAGCTCGGCGGTCGCGACGCCGAAGGCGGGCATGCGCAGGATCTTGTTGGCCGCGGCGTAGCCGCTCACCATGAACATGCCGTCCCCGATCGGGGCCACCGGCCCCAGCTCGCGGGCCTTGGCGTACAGCGGGTACGGGTCGCTCCTGCCCTCCGTGGTCATCAACTGCTCGATGATCGCCGCGCCGCCCATCCGGTGCTCCCCTCCGCGAGGTCATGCTTCCTGCATGGTCAACCGCCGGTGGGCGCAGTGGAGTTCCCGTACGGGACGGGCCGGGCGAGCGCGGCGGGACGGGCCGGGCGAGCGCGGCTCGGTAGGGTGGCCGGCATGGAGATCTGGATCAACCCCCGGTGCGGCAAGTGCCGGACCGCGCTCGGCGAGCTGGACGGCGCCGGGGTCGAGTACACCGTGCGGCGCTACCTGGAGGACCCGCCCACCGCGGCCGAGCTGGTGCGGGTGCTGGAGCGCCTGGGCCTGGAGCCGTGGGACATCACCCGCACCGACGAGCAGGCCGCCAAGGACCTGGGGATGAAGGACTGGCCCCGGGAGGCGGGTGAGCGGGACCGCTGGATCGCGGCGATGGCCGAGCACCCGATCCTGATCCAGCGCCCGATCATCACCGCGGACGACGGTCACGCCGTCGTGGCCCGCACCCCCGAGGCCCTCAGGTCCGTCCTGCCGTAGGGCGGTTGCCGGCGGACCGGCGCCGGTCAGTGGCGCTGGATCCGCTCCACCGGCCGGCCCGGGTGCCAGTTGTGGACGAGCAGGTGGTCGCCCTCCACGGTGGTGTGCACCACCTGGTCGAGCTCCAGCCGGAACGCGTGGAACGGGGTGGGCGGCGGCTCGGGCAGATCGGCGGCGAAGGCGGCGAGTTCGGTCTCGTCGGCGACCTCCACCGCCCGGCCGGACACCTTGGAGTCCCCGCCGGCCATGGTCTCGTCCCCCGGGTGCGCGTGCAGCGCGAAACGGGCGTCGCGCTGGAGGTCACGCGCCTTGACCGCGCCGTACATCGACCCGATCCACAGGTCGGCGCCGACGAAGTCGACCTCCGTTCCGCTCACCCGGGGCGATCCGTCCTTGCGCAGTGTCGCCAGGACGTGGTGCTTGTTCGCCTCGAACCGGGCCCGGACCAGCGGCGCCAGATCGGGGGCCTCGTGCTCGAAATCCTGCCAGGTAGCCATGGCGCCAGTCTGGCACCCGGCACCGACGGCCGCCGTCCGCGGACCGCCCGGACGGGCGCGCGGGGGAGAGCGCGGGGGAGAGCGGGCAGGAGCGGACGGACCGGGGGCGCCGGACCGTTGTCGGTGGCCGGTGCCAGACTGGCGGGGTGACCACCACGACCACGTACATCGCCTTCCTGCGCGCCATCAACGTCGCCGGCCGGACGGTGCGGATGGAGCGGCTGCGGGGGCTCTTCGCCGAGCTCGGGCTGGGCGGCGTCCGCTCCTACATCCAGAGCGGCAACGTCTTCTTCACCACCGACGAGCAGGACCGCGCGGCGCTGACCGGACGGATCGAGGAGCGCCTGGAGGAGGCGCTCGGGTACCCGGTGCCGGTGCTGCTGCGGACGGTGGACGAGGTGGCCGGCCTGCTCGCCGCCGAGCCGTTCCGGGGCGTCGAGGTGACGCCGGACGTCCGGCTGGTCGTCGCCTTCCTCTCCGAGCCGCTGCCGGCCGACCTCGCCCTCCCCCACCGCTCGCCGAAGGGCGACGTCGAGGTGCTCGGCGCCGATCCGGGGGCCGCGTACGTCGTGATCCACCTCCAGGACGGCAAGTGGGTCACCAAGGACATGTTCGGCAAGGCCTACCGGGGCGCGGTCACCTCCCGGTTCCTGCACACCACCGAGAAGATCCTGGCCGCCGCCCGCAAGGGCTGACGACCCGTACGGCCGCCCCGAACCGGCCGGCACGGCACGGCACCGGGGAACGGGTCGTACGGCACCCGGGAGCGGGGCCGGCCGCACGCCCCGAGCGCGCGGAACCGCCCGACGGGAAAGGGCGTCTGGACTGCCGTGACGTACGAACCCCGCGCCCGGGCACGGCGCGATCTGGACAGCCGGAGTCGGCCGCGCCGAGAATTCGGCCATGACGCCTCCTGAACTCCCCACCGGCGCGGGCGGGCCGACCGGCGCGGTCCGCCCCTCCGACGCCGAGCGGGAGCAGGCACTCGGGGTGCTGCGGGACGGCGCGGGCAGCGGGCGGCTCTCGCACGACACCTTCCTCGGCCGGATGGACATCGTCCTGCAGGCCACCAGCCGCGGCGAGTTGGACGCGGCGGTGGCCGGGCTGCCGACCGGCGGACCGGTCGAGCGCTTCGTGCTGCGCACGGTCGGGCGGGTGTCCGCCTTCGGCGACCGGATGGGCCGGGCCTGGCGCACCGAGCGGCTGCCCGGGCTGAGCCTGCCCCAGGCCGGGGCCGGGCAGTTGACGATCGGCCGGCTCCCGGGCTCGGGGCTGCGGCTGCACGACGCCTCGGTGTCCCGGAACCACGCGAAGCTGCGGCACGAGCAGGGCGGCTGGGTGCTGTACGACCTCGGCTCGACCAACGGCACCCACGTGAACGGGCGCCGGATAGCGGGCGGCGTACGGGTCCACCCGGGCGACCAGGTGCGGTTCGGGAACCTGGAGTTCCGGCTCGTCGCGTTCTGACCGACCCACCGACCCGCGCTCCCCCACCCGCCGACCCGTGCTCCGGACCGGCCCCGCCGCCGCCCCGCGTCAGTGCGGGAACTGCCGGGGCGGCCGCTGCCGGGGCAGCTCGTCCTGGAACTCCGCGATGACGGTGGCGATCTGACGGGTCACCACGGTGCGTTCCAGCCGGTCCAGGTACCGGTGCTCGGCGGCCAGCGCCTCGACCGTGACGCCGAAGTAGAGCGTCATCAGCGGATTGACGAAGAGCTGCTCGCCCTTGGTCCGGTCGGTGAAGCGGACGTCGCCGAACTCGCCGCGCAGCGCGGCCGCCACCGAGCCGTTGACGATGCTGGGATGCTCCGGGAAGGCGGCCCGGGCGTGCTCGACGGCGTCCAGGTAGAGCACCCCCTCCCGGCTGTCGCGCGGGATGGAGAAGGCGCCGAGGTAGCCGCCGGCCCGGTCGATCGCGGCGAGGTTCTCCAGCACCAGGGAGTGGTTGACGCCGTGGTGGGCGTCGACGCCGAAGCCGAGGCAGGCGACCAGCCGCTCGGGCACCTCGGTCAGGCCGGCCACGGCGCCCAGACTCGCCATGTCCTCCTCCGGGGTGCCGAGTCCGACCTCGTCGCCGCGCATCAGGATGTCGGTGCCGCCGTCCACCAGCAGGATCGCGTCCACGCCGAGGCGGCCGACCAGCGCACGGTAGGCCTCGCGCAGCGGCTGCACGCCCACCGTCGGGAAGGCCCACACGGTGTCGGGCATCCCGTGCCGGTTCAGCCAGCGGGCGAGGGTGCGCTCCGGGAAGTAGCCCTCGGGGGCGGCGGTGTCCGGTCCGATCCGGGCCACGTCGGGCTCCGCCCAGACGTCGAGGGGCAGGCCGTAGAGGTGGGTGAAGGAGAGGTTGGCCAGGTGCACCTCCTTGCCGGCGGCCCGCAGGGCGAGGGCGATCGGCAGCCCGGCGTACACGTCGAAGCCTCCGCCGGCTCCGGCGACCAGGACGCGCTCGGCGGCCAGCAGCCGGGTGATCAGCGGCGGTTGCAGCAGAGAAGTCACCGGGCGGACGGTAGCAGGGCGACCGCGCCGGCCGCCCTCGGATTGTCAGTGGCGGGTGCGAGGATGCGGACATGACCGAGGAGACGGTTCTCACCCCCGACGTGCTGCGCGACGCCCAGGAGCGGGCCCGCGAGTTGATCCGGTGCGGCTTCCAGGAGCCGGACGAGATAGCCGAGTCCCTGGTCGACTTCCTCGACGACCAGGGGCTGACGCAGGAGGAGGCGGAGCGGATCGTCGCTCCGCTGTGGACCGAGCGGCTGGCCGAGCAGGCGGCCTGGCCGGAGACCACCGAGGTGGACCGACTGGCGGACGCCTTCGACGCTCTGGAGGACCAGGGCATCGTCGCGGCGATGGACTTCACCTGCTGCGCGGGCTGCGGCTACGCGGAGATCGGCGGCGAGGCCGCGGCGGACTCGGTCGGCTTCGTCTTCTTCCACCAGCAGGACACCGAGGCGGCGGCCGCCGGGCGGGGGCTGATGCTGCGTTACGGCGGCTTCCGCCCCGAGGAGGAGAGCACCGCGGCCTCGGAGTGCCGGACGCTGGAGGTCGGGCGGGCGGTGGTCGCCGCGCTGGAGGCGGTCGGGCTTCCGGTGGAGTGGGACGGCTCGCCGCACACGGCGATCCGGGTCGCCCCGCTGGAGTGGCTCAACCGCCTGCCGGATTAGGGCCTGTCTCTTGGATTTTGTCGGATCAGGCCGCGGCGTTGGGGTGCGTGCATCGCAAGGCGGAGGAGGGAGCCACTGCGGAGCATTGGCGACCGACGACAACGCGGCGAGGTGCGTGCCTCGGCGTCGCGGACCCGGCAAGGATCCAAGAGACAGGCCCTGGGCGCCGGGGAGCGCTTTGCCGGTGTCGGGAGCCTGCGGTCGAGGCCGGGGTCAGTCCCGCTCGACGTGCAGCTCGGCGTAGTGGTCGGCCTTGTTCACCTTGCGCAGGGTGATCCTGACGCTGTTGACGGAGGTCTCGGAGTCCATGGCGGCGGTCTTCTTCCGGTCGCCGATGGTCACCTCGGCCGAGTTGTCGGTGATGTGGCCGACAGTCATCTCCATCGGGTTGTCGCCGCCGAAGACCTTGACGGTCTTGGTGCCGTCGGCCTTGTCGGTCTTGATGCCGACGGTGCACTTGTGGTCGTCCAGGCAGAGGGCCACGCCGCCCTCGCAGGCGGTCAGTCCGGCGCCGAGCACCAGGACGGCGCCGGCGGCGAGGAACGCGGGGCCGCGCCGGGAGCGGGCACGGGACCGAGTCCCGAAGTGAGCCCGGAAACCTGTCCGGGGGCGGGGGCGGTGCGGGTCGGGCGTGCTGCGCGCTGTGGTCATGCCGTCGACGGTAGGGCGGCGGGCGCGGCCCGCCATCGACCGCCGGCGTGACGCCTTCCCTGGCACGGCCCGGAACGTCCGGGGCGCCTGGACCCCGAGGGCGATGGGTCGAATCCCCTAGGGGGCATGGGGAGTTGAGGTGTCACCCGATTCCCGACGGCTTCTGGCATATGCCGGAGGCCCGTTCCGGAGGCTCATGCCACGCGCGTAGATCAACGGCCCGCGAAAGCTCCCCGGGTCAGTCGGTGACGCTCCCCAGGCCGACACTCCCGACGCTCCCGACACTCCCGACACTCCCGACACCGCCGACCCCCGCGACGCCGCCGACCGGACCGTCTGCCGGCCCCCACAGCGGCGAGGTGCAGCGCTGGTAGGTCGCGTGCCAGTGCGGCCAGTTGCGGGCCACGTCGTCGTCGCACTCGGCCAGCAGCCGCTCGACCAGCGCGGGCTCCACACCCTCCAGCAACCAGACCAGCGCGTCCGCGACGCCCGGGCCGTCGGCCAGGCGCAGCAGGTCCAGCAGCTCGCCCAGCCCGCCGAGCCGGGAGCCCTCGGCGACCACCCGCTCCATCCGGGGCAGCAGCTGCCGCTCCTCGATCCGCAGGTGGGTCTCCAGCCGGGCGGCCAGGTCCTCCATCGCGTACGCGACCGGCCAGGCGCTGCCGGTGTCCCGGCTGGCTATCCGCACCAGCGTGGTGACCCGGGTGAAGGAGTGGTCCAGGTTGTGGTGGTCGTCCTCCAGCCAGTTGAGCAGCAGCCGCAGCTCGGGCGCGAAGCGGCGCACGATCGGCCAGAGCCGGGTGTCCTGCTGCTCGTGGTGGCAGGTGAGCATCGCGGTGACGAAGTTCCAGTGCCGCAGCAGCGCCTCGCCCTTGTCGTCCTCGTCGGGCTGGAGCAGTCGCAGCGCGTTGGGCAGCCGGGCGAGGTCCCGGCGCAGTGCGGCGTGCACCAGGCGCAGCCCGGCGAACCGCAGGGTGGCCGGTTCCTCGTCCGCGGCCCGTCCGTACGCGTCCGCACCCAGTGGGACGGCTCCGGACTGGCCCTGCGCGGGCACGGTGGGGACGGGCTGGGGCACCAGGTGGATCGGCATGGCACTCTCTTCACGGCTTGGGGCACGGCGGGTGGTGGCGGCCGGTGGAGGACCGCCCCAGCCAAGGTGCTGGCAGTCGATCAGAAGCGAATCAATGTCCGATTGACGCGCAGGTCACGGGCCTGTGGACGAGCCTCGGCCCCGGACGGAAAACAGCGGGGGACAGCGGGAAACAGTGGGAGACGGAGGGGGAAAACCCCGGAAAGCAGGACCGCCGGCACCGGGAGCGCCGAATGCGCCCCGGCACCGGCGGCGGCAGGTGCGAACGGGTGGGAGCCGGGGCCTCAGTCGGACTCCGGCGGCGCCAGGTGGGCGGTGAGCCAGACCAGGGTGTCCGGGATCATCTTCTTGAAGTCCGAGGTCAGGTGCTTGCCGCCGGGCTGCTCGTAGTACTCGATCTTCACCGGCGCGGCCGCCTTGGCCACCCAGTTCTTGACCACCTTGGTCTCGTACGGGTTGGCGCCGCCCGCGGTGACCAGCATGCTCACCTCGGCCTTGCCCTGGGCGACCAGCACGTCCGGGTTGTTGGCCGCGCGCTCGGCGTCGTGGCCCTTCCACAGCCCCGAGTCCGGGATGAAGTAGCCGTCGATCGGCACCGCGGCCTTGTAGACCTGCGGGTACTGGAGGGCGAGCTTGGCGCTGCAGAAGCCGCCGGTGGAGGCGCCCATCACGCCCCAGCCGTCGCGGCCCTTCACGGTGCGGAAGTTGGCGCGGACGAAGTCCGGGATGTCCTCGGCCATCCAGGTGCCCATCTTGGGCTGGCCCGGTATGTCGGAGCAGTCCAGCGCGTTCTTCTCGTCGCCGTTGAAGTTCTGCACCGGCATGACCATGATGAACGGGTGGGACTTGCCCTCCTTGACCAGGCGCTCGTTCTCCTCCTGGATCGGCAGCTGGTTGTCGGTCCAGGTGTTGTAGCCGTTGCTCTGGCCGCCGGCGAACAGGGTGAGCACGGGGAAGCCGGTCTTGGCGAACTTGGGGTCGTTGTACTCGGGCGGCAGCCAGACCCAGACCTGCCCGGTGACGCCGGACTTCGCGCCGGTCACCTTGGTCATCATGATCGGGCCGGCGGAGGTGTCCCGGACCTTGTTGAGAGCGGCGGCGGGCCCGGTGGGCATCAGCACCTTGCCGGCGGCGGTCGGGGTCGCGCTGCCGGTCGTGGCCGGGCTGGTGCCGGCGGCGCTCGGGCTGCCGGCCGAGCTGCTGCTGCCGGCCGGGTTGGCGTTCGCCGCGGCGCCGCCCCCCTTCCCACCGCCGGAACTCCCGCAGGCCGCGAGCGAGGCGGCCAGGGCGAGCACGGCGGCGCCGGACAGGACGGCGCGGGAACGGGACGACTGCCTAAGCACGGTGAGGACTCTCCGACCGATGTCGCGCCCGGTCCGTCTGGCCGGGCGGCGGCCCCCCGGTGGGGCCGGACAGACCCGGGGGCACAGCGATGGCACGTCCCCCGGAGCGATGGCGCGCCGCCCCTCGCGGGGGTGCGCCTTCCTGCGATCTTATGACGTAGGCCGGGGCGGCCCGGTTGCGAGGTCGCCACCGGAAATCCAATGTTTGTTCGCGATCGGGTAAAGACCCTCACCGGTCCCCCCGACCGGCGGGGGCCGGACGGCGGGGGTGGCCGTCGCACCCGCGCCGGGCCGTCCGGATTTCGGGGGCTTTGCCCGGTGACGGACGGCCGTGCGGTCCACGAGGATCCACAGGACACGCCCGACACGGGCCCGGGGCACGCCGGCGAGCGAGGCCCCGGGACCGACCGGGAACTGCCATCGAGGAGGGTGCCATGAAGGGTGCCGCGAACCCGCGGATCGCCGTCGTCACCGGAGCCGGGAGCGGCGTCGGCCGAGCCGTGGCCGTCGAACTGGCCGCGGCCGGCTGGCGGACGGTGCTGGCCGGCCGGCGGCCCGGGCCGCTGCGGGAGACCGCCGGGCTCTGCGCCGCCCCGGCCGACGTGGTGCCGACCGACGTCACCGACCCGGCCGCGGTGGACGCGCTGTTCGCCGCGGCCGCCGGGCGCCACGGCCGGGTGGACCTGCTGTTCAACAACGCCGGTGCCTTCGGCCCGGCCGTCCCGGTGGAGGAGCTGGCGGTCGAGGACTGGCGGGCGGTGGTCGACCTCAACCTGACCGGCGCCTTCCTCTGCGCCCGGGCCGCGTTCCGGCAGATGAGGGCGCAGGACCCGCAGGGCGGCCGGATCATCAACAACGGCTCGATCTCCGCGCACGTCCCGCGCCCGCACTCGATCGCCTACACCGCGACCAAGCACGCCGTCACCGGTCTGACCAAGTCGCTGTCGCTGGACGGCCGCCCGTACCGGATCGCCTGCGGTCAGATCGACATCGGCAACGCGGCGACCGACATGACCGCCGCGATGGGCTCGGGCGTGCGGCAGGCGGACGGCCGGATCGCCCCCGAGCCGACCATGGACGTGGCCGACGTGGCGCGCACCGTACGGCACATGGCCGGGCTGCCGCTGGAGGCCAACGTGCAGTTCGCCACCGTGATGGCGACGACCATGCCGTACATCGGGCGGGGGTGACGGACGGATCCGTCACCCCCGCCTGTCGCCGCCACCACCCGCCCCGGGAGCGGCGGCGACGGGGATCCCCGCCGGAACGGCCGGCGGGGATCCGGGACGCCCCGGGGGCCCGGGCCTCACGGCCGCCAGGTGTCGTTCAGCGTGACCGTCCCGCCCGAGGGCACCGTCGCCGTCCGGTTGGCGCCGGACTCCCAGGTCACCGCGCCGCTCGCGTCCTTGCGGACGTACTTGTACTGGAAGGACGTGCCGGCCGGCAGCGACAGCGCCAGCGACCAGACCGGGTAGCCGGCCGAGGAGAGCGGCAGTGCCTTCGCCGGGTCCCAGGCGCCGAGCGCCGCCGCGTCGCCGACCACGTAGATGTTCTGCCCGGGCGAGGTGGTCGCGTTGACGTTGAACGAGGCGGCGGAGACGCTCGCGCCGGACTGGACGTACAGCGCGACCGCGTCGCCCGCGCCGACCGTCGCGGTGAACTGCCCGTTGGCGCCCACCTGGTACGTCGGCCCGGTGCAGCCGCCGCCCGCCTGCGGGTCGCCGTGCTGGACGTCGCAGTAGGTGCCGGCCGGCAGCCCGGTCTGGAAGGTCCGGGTGATCGCGCCGCTCTCGTGGTTGATCGCCACGTAGCCCCTGTTGCCGCGGCCGAAGGCGATCGCGTTGTTGCCGTTGGACCACCAGTCGGTCACCCCGGTGCCCGCCACCGCGTTGCGGAAGCCGACCATGTTGGCGACCTGCCGCCAGGCGTGGGTGCAGTTCCAGCCGTCCTGGTAGCAGGCGTTGACGGTGCCGCCGTTCGGCGGGCCGTCGTCCTTGTTGGTGAAGGAGTAGCCGGAGTAGACGTTGGGGGCGCCGTACGGCGAGGCCAGCAGGAAGACGTTGGCCAGCGTGTAGGTGTTGCCGTAGGTGTAGTTGAGGGTGGAGCCGTTGCGCTCGGTGTCCCAGTTGTCGACGAAGCCGCGCGCCTGGCCGCTCGGCAGGTAGCCCCAGGAGGCGCCCCAGCCGCTGAGGTTGGCGAGCTTGTCGGCGGTGAACATCCGCTTGAGGTCCATGCCGACCCGGAACTCGTCCACGTCGCCGGTGCCGGTGTACTCGGTGGGCTGGACCGGCTCGCCGGCGCCGTAGATGACCTCCTGGACCCAGTAGGCCTTGGGGTTGGCCATCTTGGCCTTGATCGCGGCGAGGTCGGCGGCGGCGATGTGCTTGGCGGCGTCGATCCGGTAGCCGTCGACGCCGAGCGAGGCCAGGTCGTCCAGGTAGTGCGCGATGGTGCTCTGGACGTACGTGCCGGCGGTGTCGAGGTCGGAGAGGCCCTCCAGCTCGCAGTTCTGGACGTTGCCGCGGTCCTGGTAGTCGGTGATCGGCTGGCGGCAGCTGTGGAAGTCCTGGTTCTGGTACGTGCCGGGGTAGTTGTACTTGGTGTACGCGGTGCCGCCGGTGCCGGTGCCGGAGCCCGCCGACATGTGGTTGACCACCGCGTCGGCGATCACCTTGACGCCGGCCGCGTGGCAGGTGGCGACCATGTTCTTGAAGGACGTGCGGTCGCCGAGCCGCCCGGCGATCTTGTAGCTGACCGGCTGGTAGGAGGTCCACCACTGCGCGCCCTGGATGTGCTCCTGCGGCGGGGAGACCTCGACGAAGCCGTAGCCCTTGGGGCCGAGGGTGGAGGTGCAGGCCTGGGCCACGGAGTCGAAGCGCCACTCGAAGAGGGTGGCGGTGACGTCCTTGCCGTTGGTGGCGGGCGGGGCGGCCTGGGCGGTGGGGGCGCCGAGGGCGGTGCCGAGCGAGAGCGCGAGCGCCGCCGAGGCGGCGAGCGCACCGGCCGCGCGGGCGGGCCGGCGGGCGGGGGCGGTGGTGACCACGTCGTCTCCTGAGGGTGGCTGGGGTGGGGCAGCCGAAGGGGGCGAAGTCTGCAGGAATTTTCTGTAACTTGCCGGAAACTTGCAGCGCTGAACCTAGAGGCGCCCGGAGGGACCGTCAAGACCCCGGCACGACAGGACTCCGGTACGACGACTCCCCGGCACGACGGGACCCTGGTCCGACGACACCCCGGTCCAACGACACCCCAGCACGACAAGGGCCCGGCAGCCGTAGCCACCGGGCCCCTCACCTGTCCTGGTTCACCGGCCCGTCAGGAGCCGGTCCGGGCTCAGCCGGTCTGGACGGAGGTGTCGTCGATCACGAAGCTGGTCTGGAGCGAGGCGTCCTCGGTCCCGGCGAACTTCACCGTGACCGTCTGGCCCGCGTAGGACGACAGGTCGAAGGTGCGCTGCTGGTAGCCCGCCGCGGCGTCCACGTTGGAGTAGGTCTTCAGCGTGGTGCCGTTGACCGACACGGCCAGCTTGTCGTACGCGGTGCTGCCCGACTCGGCGGTGTCGATGTGCAGCCAGAAGCTCAGCGTCGCCTTGCAGCCCGCCGGGATGGTCACCGTCTGCGACAGCGAGTCCGAGTGGGTGGAGCCGTAGCCGTTCATCCACGCCTTCCAGGAGCCGCTGTGGGCCGCCTGGGAGGTGCTGCTGTCGATCACGCCGCTGGACGCCGTCCACGGGGTGGCGCTGCCGGTCTCGAAGCCCGCGTTGCCCAGCAGCTGCGCCGGGGTGCAGCCGCCGCCACCGGTCGAGACGGTCCAGGTGAAGCTGGTGCTGCCGGTCTTGCCGGCCGAGTCCTTCGCGGTGACGGTCACGTTGTAGGTGCCCGCGGTGGACGCGGTACCGGTGATCGCGCCGGAGGAGGAGATCGACAGGCCGGTGGGCAGGCCGGTCGCGGTGTAGGTCAGCGGCGCGGTGCCGCCGGTGGCGTTGATCTGGAGGTTGACCGCGCCGCCCACGGCGGTGGACTGGTTGCCCGGGTTGGTGACGGTCACGCCGCCGGAGGGCGCCGTGCCGACGTTGACGCCCGCCCAGGCGGTGCTGACCGCGGTCAGCTCGGCGCTGCCGGCACCGTACAGGTCGGTGGCCGCCTTCTCCGTCGCGATGCGCGCCGCGGCGTAGTTGGTGCTGGAGGTCATGTAGGTGGTCAGGGCGCGGTACCAGACGGCCGCCGCCTTGTCCCGGCCGATGCCGGTGACCGTGATGTTGCCCTGGGTCGGCGAGTCGTAGCTGACGCCGTTGATGACCTTCGCGCCGCTGCCCTCGGACAGCAGGTAGAAGAAGTGGTTGGCGACGCCGGACGAGTAGTGGACGTCCTTGTTGCCGACGGTGGAGGACCAGTAGTCGGCCGAGGCGCCGTCCTTGGACGGCTTGTCCATGTAGCGCAGCGGGGTGCCGTCCCCGTTGATGTTGATCAACTCACCGATCAGGTAGTCGGGGTTGTCGGTCGGGATGTTGGCGGAGAACTCGACCATGGTGCCGAAGATGTCCGAGGTGGCCTCGTTGAGGCCGCCGGACTCACCGGAGTAGGTCAGGTTAGCGGTGGCCGCGGTGACACCGTGGCTCATCTCGTGGCCCGCGACGTCCAGTTCGGTGAGCGGCGCGGTGTTGTTGCTGCCGTCGCCGTACGTCATGCAGAAGCAGGAGTCGTCCCAGAACGCGTTCACGTAGTTGTTGCCGTAGTGGACGCGGCTGTAGGCGCCGACACCGTCGTTGCGGATGCCGTTGCGGCCGAAGGTGTTCTTGTAGTAGTCCCAGGTGGCCGCGACGCCGAAGTGGGCGTCGACCGCGGCGGACTCGCCGTTGTTGACGGTGCCGTCGCCCCAGGTGTCGGTGGACTTGCTGTACAGCGTGCCGGTGCCCGAGGTCCCGTGGTTCAGGTTGGTGGTGTACATCCCGCCGCGGGCGGCGTCCTTCATCTGGTACGTCGAACCCGACTGGGTGGTACCGATGGTGACGTTGCCGACGAAGACGCCCTTGCCGGAGCCGGTCTCGATGCCGTCCCACTGCTGGATGACCTGGCCGCTGGTGGCGTCGGTGACGACGTGCATCTTGCTCGGCGTGCCGTCGGACTTGGTGGAGGAGACGACGGTCTCCCAGGCCAGCCGGGGGCTGTTGTCGGCGGCCCAGACCACCAGGCGCGGCGCGGTGTCGACCGCGGTGCCCGACTCGGCGGCGAGCGCGGCGCTCTGCGCGGCCGGCGCGGCCAGCTTCGGCGTGGTGCTGACACCGCTCAGCGAGGCGGTGCTGGCCCGGTCAACGCTCTTGGTCGCACCGGTGGGCGCCTGGTGCACCACCAGGTCCCCACCCAGGACGGGCAGTCCGTTGAGGGTGCGCTCGTACCGCAGGTGGCGGGTGCCGTCCGCGTCCTGGATGACGTCCCTGGTGACCAGCTTCTCCTCGCCGCTCAGGCCCAGGCTCTGGGCGAGGGTGGCGGTCTGCTGGTTCGCGACGGAGATCAGCTGGGCACGGCTGGCCTGCTGGGCCGCGACGGCGGCCGGCGCGTCCGGGGTGGCCGCCTGGGCGATCACCGGGAACCCGGTGACCAGCAGCGCGGTGGAGGCGGCCATGACAACCGCCGCCTTCCGGGCGTGAGCGTAACGGGACATGCGGACTCCTTTTCCGACCGGCGCTGGGTCGCGCACGGTGGAGAGAAAACCTGGGCCGCGGTTGCGGCGCAGTGGGGGCCCCCGCCGGGTGCGACGGGAGTGCGGGATGCGGTGCTCACAACTCGTTGCAGGGTCGGGACGCGCTGCACCTGAACTGGAACAGCTGCACCGGGGGGTGGGGCCCCCTCGTCTACAGCCGGGGGAATCGTGGCAGCAAACGAGCCGTTAATGACAGATGCATGCCACGGATTGGCCGATTCATTACCGAAACCGTATGCAGGCCGGTTCGTCAGTTGTGTTACCCCGCGACGAACTCGTGAACACGGTTTTCATGCCCCGAACAAAGTTCGATCACTGTCGGAGGTCGGTGACCAGCACTCAGGTCCGCTTCCCCCGGCCGCCGGTGGCCGACAGCGCCCGGCAGACCCGGCACGTCACAGTTCCGGCCGTGCCATCGACGGTTTCCGGCCAGAGTGCGTCCGGAACGGAACCGGCCCTCCCCCACACGCAGCCGGGCCCCGCGCCACCTGAACGGTGGTACGGGGCCCGGGAGTTGCAGAGGTGTACGAACCGGTGTCGGACGAACCCGCGCCGGACGGACCGGCGTCGGACCGGCCGGTGTCGGATCGTCAGCGCTGGACGAACACCGCCACGGTGCGGCCCGGCACGGTGAAGGTCCCGGTCGCGGCGTCGAAGCCGGACCGCTGCACCACCCGGTCCGCCCCGCCCGCCTGGACGGGGTGCAGCGCCTGACCGGTGCCCCGCAGCGCCGGCACGGTCTGCGCCTGCGCCGTGGGCGTGGCGTTGAAGACCACCGTGACGCCCTTCTCCGCCCCCGGCAGCCCGGCGCCGTCCAGGTGCAGGGTGATCACCCCGGGCGTCTCACCCGCGGTGCCGGAGAGCGGGTAGGAGAGCCGCTGCTGGACGGCGGCCAGGGTCGGCAGCGAGAACAGCGGCGAGGACTGCTTGATCCGCAGGAACTCCTGGTACTGCGCGGAGGTCGCCCGGATGTCGGCCGCGCCGACGGTCAGCTTCGGGTCGGCCAGCAGGGATCGGGCCGCCGCCCACTGCTCCTGGTTGTCCTTCGCCATCGGCAGGCCACGGCCCCAGCCGTTGCCGTCGGCGGGGTCCCAGTGGATCGCGTTGAACCAGTCCCCCGAGTCGTAGGAGTTGGAGTCGAGCGACTTGGAGCGCAGCAGGTCGCTGCCGGCCTGGGCGAAGCCCGCGCCCTGGGTGAGCGCGGTCAGCGAGAGCCCGAGCGCCTGCATCCGGGCCCGGTCGGCGGGCGCGGTGCCGGTCGGCAGCTTGTACGCGAGCGCGTCGAAGAGGTCGGTGTTGTCGTGGGCGTCCACGTACTCCACCGCCTCTCCGGGCTTGGCCGCGTACCCGGTCGGGGCGCCGTTGTAGTCGACCTGGGCACCGGTGACGGGCTTGCCCGAGCTGTCGGTGAAGGAGTAGCCGGCCAGGTTGCCGGTCAGCCCGACCTTCAGCTGATCCATCTGGTGCAGCAGCCGGGCCTTCTGCTCCTCCGGGGTGCCGTTCGCGGCCGAGCCGTTAGGGTCGGTGTACAGGCCCGAGGCGAAGCCCTGCTGCTGGGCGGAGTTCAGCATGAAGTTGCCGCCGCGGGCGGCGTCCCGGATCCGGTCGTCGAAGGTGGCGATGCCGGTGCCGGCCATGTTGACCTGGGTGGCCTGCACGAACCGGGCGTCGTTGGCGACCACGCCGAAGTTCCAGCCCTCGCCGTAGAGGAGGACGTTCCGGCCGTCCACGCCGTCCGAGTCCGGCGTCATCTTCCGCAGCGCGGCCTGCACGTCCAGCATGGTGGACTTCGGGTCCAGGCCCATCAGGTCGAAGCGGAAGCCGTCCACCTTGTACTCGCGGGCCCACAGCGTCACCGAGTCGACCACCAGCCGGTTCATCATGGCGTGCTCGGGCGCGGTGTCGGAGCAGCAACTGTCCGCCGTCACCTTGCCGTTGGCGTCCAGCCGCTGGTAGTAGCCGGGCACCACCCGGTCCAGCACCGAGTGCTCGGCCTGGCCGCTGGCGGCGGTGTGGTTGTAGACCACGTCGAGCACCACCCGCAGCCCGGCCGCGTGCATCGCCTGCACCATCTGCCGGAACTGCACCGTACGGGCCGTACCGTTCGGATCCGTCGCGTAGGAGCCCTCCGGCACGTTGTAGTGCAGCGGGTCGTAGCCCCAGTTGTACGCGTCGTCGGCGGCCACGGCCGCCACGCACTCCTGCTGCTTCGGGCCGTCCGCCGCAAGGGACTTGAGGTCGCAGGCGGGCAGCTTCTGGTCCGCCCGGTTCTCCCGGACGGTGGCGATGTCGAAGGTCGGCAGCAGGTGCACCGTGGTCACCCCGGCCTTGGCGAGCTCCCGGAGGTGCCGCATCCCGGCCGAGTCCGACTCGGTGAACGCCAGGTAGGTGCCACGCTCGGCGGCCGGGACGGTGGGGTCCTCGACCGAGAAGTCCCGGACGTGCAGCTCCTGGATCTGCTGCTGCGCGGGCGGGACGGCCTGCGGGCGGGCGTGGTCGTCCCAGCCCTTCGGCTTGAGCTCCCTGGCGTCCAGGTCGGCGACCAGGCTGCGCTTCGAGTCGGTGGACAGCGCCACCGAGTACGGGTCGGTGACGGTGTTGACGACGACCTGCTGCACCGAGGGCGCCCAGACCTTCACCTGGTACAGGTAGTACTTGCCGTCCAACTCGCGCTTGTCACGGACGACTTCCCACACCCCGGTCTCGTCGTCCAGCTTCAGCGGCAGCGTCTTCGGGGTGCCCCCGGTGGCGCTGTCGTAGACCTGGACGGAGACCTCCTGCGCGGTCGGCGCCCACAGCGACAGCGCCACCTTGCCGTTGTAGTGGGCCGGTCCGAAGTCGACCTTGCCGGTCTTCCCGGCGTACAGGTCGTCCAGCACGCCCGGGATCTGCACGCCGGTGGCGGCCGACACCGCGCCGCTGGGCAGGTGTTCGGTGAACAGCAGCTGGGCGCGCAGCGCGGCCGGGACGCGGGCGGCGTCCCTCGGGTCCACGGTGAAGGCCCGGTAGCCCGCCAGGTGCGGGTACTTCGCCTTCTGCGCGTCGGTCAGCCCGCCCTTGACCGGGGTGAGCCGCAGCCACTTGCCGGGCTTGGTCAGCGCGCCCCGGTCGGCCCGGATGCCGCCCTCGGGGTCGTACACCAGCTGGGCGCTGGTGCCGCCGGCCAGGGCGTCGTCGCCCGAGCCGTAGTTCGCCGGGACGACGACGGTCCGCGCGTCGATCCACTGGGCCTTGGCGGCGGTGAGGTCGACCTGCGAGGAGGCGGCCGGGTTCTGCGGCAGCAGGTAGCCCTCGCGGCCGCCGAGGATCCAGACCTCCTTGCCGTTGACGGCGAAGTCCAGCGACTGGTCGGCGGGCAGGTCCTTGTCGTTGCCCTTATGCAGGATGTAGCTGAGGCTGGTCGCCCCGGGGGCCAGCGGCACCTCGAAGACGGCGCCGAAGGCGTCGCGGCGCGCCGGCGCCAGCGGCTTGCCCCAGTCGGTGGGGGTGGCGGCGCCGGTCCAGTCGTGCAGGCCCCAGCCGTCGTAGTCGCCGTCGGCCCGGTTGTAGTGGATGACGGCGGTGTTCGCGGGCCGGCTGTTCGGCGGCCCGGGGTCGGCAGTGCGCACGGCCGGGTCGCCCTGCCGGAGCCACACCTCACCGGTGCTGCCGACGTCGAGGTGCCGGTCGGCGTCGACGTCCTTGACGCCGTCCTTCTCCACGATGAACCCGACGTCCGAGGCACCGGGCTTCAGCCGCACGTACGCGAAGGCGCCGTACGCGTCCCGCCCGGTGAAGGCGTGCCCGGCCGGCCACTGGGTGGACTCGCCGTCGGCGAGGTCGCCCCAGGCGTAGAGGTTCCAGCCGTCGTAGTCGCCGTCCGGCCGGTTGTAGTGGACGACGGCGTACGGGCGGGAGCCGGCGGTGGGCACCGGCTTGGGCGCGGGGGCGCCGGTGGTGAAGCTCGCGGTGGCGGAGCGCAGGTGGCCGCCGGAGTCCCGCACGACGGCCTTGTAGCGCACCACCGTGCCGGGGGCGACGGCGCCGAGGTCCTGGGTCACCGCGTACTTTCCGGTGTCGGCGGTGCCCAGGGTCTGCCAGGGCCCGTTGCCGATCTGGGCGGCGAAGCTGACCCGGTTGAAGCCCTTGTCCGTCGTGGCGCCGACGGTGACCAGCCCGGTCGAGCCGTCGGCCGGGGGCTGCACCGAGAGCTGCGGCGCCGAACCGACGGCCGCGAGCTTCCCGCCCGCCTTGAACACCACGGAGGAGAGCGCCGGCACGGTGACCGTCACCTTGCGGTCGGCGCCGCTGGTGATCCGCTCCCCCGCGGACGGGTGGATCCGGTCGAAGCCCATCCCCGCGGAGAAGGTGTCCAGGGTGACGCTCTTCGCCTCGGTGGCGTTGTTGACCGCCACCAGGTACTCGACCTGCTGCCCGGCGTCGATCCGGGAGAAGGCGTACACGCCCGCACCGTCGGCGGCGTACCGCTCGATCTGGGCGCCGTCGGCCAGCGCCGGGTTGTCCCGGCGCAGCTTGGCCAGCCCGGCGACGCCCTGGTAGAGCTCGCCGCCCTGCCCGTACCGGTCGGCCGGGCCGGCGGGGCCGCCGAGCACCCGGTCGGCGTTGTAGGAGTCGGTGCGCGAGGCGAACATGTCCTGCCGGGCGTCCTTGTCGCCGCCCGCGCCGGTGAAGCCCTGCTCGTCGCCGTAGTAGACGACGGGCTGGCCGCGGGTGAGGAACTGCAGCTCGTTGCCGAGCCGGTCCTTCTTCAGCAGGGTCGCCTCGTCGGCGCCCGGGTTGTCGGCGAGCAGGAAGGAGCCGAAGCGGCCCATGTCGTGGTTGCCGAGGAAGGTCGGCAACTCGTACGCGTCGGTGTCGGCGCTGGTGTAGCGGTAGTCCTGGGCGTAGACGTCGGCGAGGTTGCGCGCCGAGCCGCCCTGCGAGACGTAGGAGCGGGCCGCGCCCTGGAACGGGAAGTCCAGGGTGGCCTGGAGCCTGCCCTTGGTGACGTACGGCGAGGTGACCGCCGGGTCCCCGGAGTAGACCTCGCCGAACATGAAGAACTTCTTGTTGCCCTGCTTGGCGGCGAAGTCCTTGAGCGCGGGGGCCCACTGCTGCCAGAACGCCATGTTGACGTGCTTGACGGTGTCGATCCGGAAGCCGTCCACGCCGGCATCCTTGACCCACTGCTGGTAGACCTTCTCGAAGCCCTTCACCACCTTGGGGTTCTGGGTGTCGAGGTCGTCCAGGCCGCTGAAGTCGCCCTCGGTGGCGGACTCGCCGACGAAGGTGGAGTCGCCCCGGTTGTGGTAGAGCGCCGGGTCGTTGAGCCAGGACGGGGTCTTGGCCGTGGCGTCGGCCGGGGTGCGGAAGACCGGGGTGTAGGGGAAGGAGTTCCCGGTGGTCTTCGGCCAGGGCGAGCCGGCGTCGGCGACGGCGGTCTCGTCCACCGGGTTCCCGTCCGCGTCGAGCGTCGGGTAGGCGCCGGCGGAGCGGTAGCCGTACTGCTTCTCGGCGTAGTCGATGACGTCGGCGGTGTGGTTGGTGATGACGTCGAAGAAGACCTTGATGCCGCGGGCGTGCGCCTTGGCGATCAGCTCCTTGAGCTGCTCGTTGGTGCCGAAGTGCGGGTCGACCTGGGTGAAGTCGGTGATCCAGTAGCCGTGGTACCCGGCCGAGACGTCGGCGCCGCTGCCCTGCACCGGCTTGTTCTTGAAGATCGGGGCCATCCAGATCGCGGTGGTGCCGAGGTTCTGGATGTAGTCGAGCCGCTGGATCAGCCCGGCCAGGTCGCCGCCGTGGTAGAAGCCCTTGTCCGCGGGGTCGAAGCCGTTCTCCAGCCTCCCTCCGGTGATGCCTCCGGTGTCGTTGGCGGCGTCGCCGTTGGCGAAGCGGTCGGGCAGGACGAAGTAGAACTGCTCGCGGCTGAGGTCGTGCCGCCCGGCGGTGGCCGCCAGCGCGGCGTCCGAGGGCGGGGCCGGCGGGGCGGCGGCGAGGGCCGCGGGGGCACTGCCGAGGGTGGCGGCGGTCAGTGCGGCGGCCAGCAGGACGGCCGTGCGGCCGGGCGGTCTGCGACGGCCGGTGGTTCGTCGGGCAGTACTCCGTCGGGGGCGGAGCGGGGCATCGGCCACTGAGGGCTCCCTTAGGGGAAGGGGCGATCGATTTCCCAGGAAGCTAGCGGCCTGCAATATGTTTCAGCAAGATGCAGAAACCGTTTCGTAGCGGGAAATTCCAGGTGGGCGACCGTCTCCGACCACCCCGATTACTCCCCTGGAGCGACGAGCGTGACAATGGAACGCATGTCCGTCCCACCGGTATGCACCCAACCCCCGAACACCCCCTACCCCGGTGGGAGCCGGCCCGTAGCCCTCAAGGGGGACAGCCGGTGAAGAATCCACTTCCAGAGGATGAGCAGACGGCTACGAGCGGTCTGGCAGACTTGCCGTCCATGGGGGAACCGACCGAGATCCAGCGAGGCGGCGCCGGGCGCGCCGACGCGGCGAGCGGTGGCGGTTCCGAAGCAGCGAAGGCCGTCCCCGGCCGCCTGCCCGATGGAGCCACCCGTGCCGCCCAGTCCCGTACCGCAGCGCTGCGCGCGCACATCAGCGCCCAGCGCCGTTCGCCGGCCAGACCGCGGATCTGGTTCGAGCTGGCGCTGATCGGGATCAGCTACTGGATCTACTCGATCGTGCGCAACGCGGTTCCCGAACAGGAAGCGATAGCCCAGAAGCACGCCCGCTGGATCTGGGACCTGGAACACCACCTGGGCATCGCCGTCGAGCACTCGATCAACCACGCCGTGGACAGCGTCGGGTGGCTCATCACCGGGATGAACTACTACTACGCGACGCTGCACTTCGTGATCACGATCGGCGTGCTGGTCTGGCTCTACCGCAGCCACCCCGGGCGCTACGTCGCGGCCCGCTCGGTGCTGTTCGTCACCACCGGCATCGCCCTGGTCGGCTTCTACTTCTTCCCGCTGGCCCCGCCCCGGCTGATGACCGACGGCGGCTTCATCGACACCGTGAAGGTCCACGGCACCTGGGGCTCGATGGCCTCCGGGCCCGCCGCGCACGTCTCCAACCAGTACGCGGCGATGCCCTCGATGCACATCGGCTGGTCGATGTGGTGCGGTCTGGCGATCTTCTTCCTGGCCCGCCGGACGTGGGTCAGGGTGCTCGGCCTGCTCTACCCGGCCGCCACCCTGGTGGTCATCGTCTCCACCGCCAACCACTTCTGGATGGACGCCGTCGGCGGCGAGCTCTGCCTGGCGGTGGGCTTCCTCGCCGCCCGCTGGATGTACCACGAGTGGGTGTACCGACTGCCCAAGGTGCCCGCCCGGGAGGCGGTGGCCGAGCAGCCGATCACCGTCCCCGAGCAGTGGAGCGAGCCCGCGGTCAGCAGCGCCCGCCGCTAGGGCCTGTCCCCAGGACCTCCCGGAAGGGGCCCCTGAACAGGGGCCCCTTCCGCGTACCCGCCGGCGCTCACCCCTCGGTCGCCCCCGCCGGTCGTGCCCGTCAGCCGACGCCGTAGAACAGCCGGTCCACCACCGCCCGGGCCCGGCGGGTGGTCCGCCGGTAGTCGTCCAACAGTTCGCCGCTGTGCCCGGAGCCGTACCCGAGGTAGCGGGCCACCCCGGCCAGCTCCCGGGCCTCCCCCGGGAAGCTGTCCCCCGGCCGCCCGCGCACCAGCATCACCGCCGCCCGCACCCGGGAGGCCAGCACCCAGGCCGCGTCCAGCACCTCGGCGTCCTCCGACTCGACCAGCCCGCCCGCCCTGGCGGCCGCCAGGGCCGCCCTGGTCCGGGTGGTGCGCAGGCCCGGCAGCTCGTGCCCGTGCCGGAGCTGCAACAACTGCACCGTCCACTCGACGTCCGCCAGCCCGCCCCGGCCGATCTTGGTGTGGGTGGTCGGGTCGGCCCCGCGCGGCAGTCGCTCGGCCTCGATCCGCGCCTTGATCCGGCGGATCTCCATCACGTCGCGCTCCGGCACCCCGCCGCCCGGGTAGCGCAGCGGGTCGATCAGCTGCCGGAACCGCGCGCCCAGTTCCTCGTCCCCGGCCACCGGCTCGGCCCGCAGCAGCGCCTGGCTCTCCCAGGCGTGCGACCAGCGCCGGTAGTACGCCGCGTACGAGGCGAGGGTGCGCACCAGCGGTCCGCTGCGGCCCTCCGGCCGCAGGTCGGCGTCGACCAGCAGCGGCGGCTCGGTGGAGGGCGCGCCCAGCTGGGAGCGCAGCTCGTGGCAGACCGCCTGGGCGGCCCGGGCGGCCTCCTCCTCCAACGAGCCGAGCAGCGGCTCGTGGACGAAGAGCACGTCCGCGTCCGAGCCGTAGCCCAGTTCGTGGCCGCCGAAGCGGCCCATCGCGATCACCGAGATCCGGGTCGGCAGGTCCCCGTGCTCGGCCTCCCATCCGGCGACGCAGGCGCGCAGCGCGCCGCCCAGGGTGGCGGCGTTGAGCGCGGTCAGCGCCTCCCCCGCGGTGTCCAGCGCCTCGGCGGGGTCGTCCCCGAGCCGGCCGAGCACGTCCGCGGCGGCGGTACGGAACAGCTCCCGGCGGCGCACCGAGCGGGCGGCGGCCACCGCGGCCCGGGTGGAGCCGGCCCGGCCGACGGCGGCCAGCACCTCCGACTGCAGCGCCGCCCGGCCGCGCGGTTCCAGGCCCTGCGGGTCGCCCAGCATGGCCACCGCCTCGGGGGCGCGCAGCAGCAGGTCGGGCGCGAGCCGGCCGGCCGACAGCACCCGGGCCAGCTGTTCGGCGGCGGCGCTCTCGTCGCGCAGCAGCCGCAGGTACCAGGGGGTGCGGCCGAGCGCGTCGGAGACCTGCCGGAAGTTGAGCAGCCCGGCGTCCGGGTCGGCGGACTCGGCGAACCAGCCGAGCAGCACCGGCAGCAGGGTGCGCTGGATCGCGGCCTTGCGGCTCACCCCCGAGGCGAGCGCGCTGAGGTGGCGCAGCGCGGCCGCCGGGTCCGCGTAGCCCAGCGCCTCCAGCCGGGCCCGGGCCGCCTCCGGGGTCAGCCCGGTGGCTCCCGGCGGCAGTTCGGCGACGGCGTCGAGCAGCGGCCGGTAGAACAGCTTCTCGTGCAGCCGCCGGACCTCCACCGCGTGCCGCTTCCACTCGCGTTGCAGGGCGGCCACCGGGTCGGCACGGGTGTCGTCGTTGATCAGCGCGGCGAGCGAGCGGGCGAGGCGGCGCAGGTCCTCCTCGGCGGTGGGCATCAGATGGGTGCGGCGCAGCCGGTACAGCTGGATGCGGTGCTCCAGCGAGCGCAGGAAGCGGTACGCGGTGTCCAGCGAGGCGGCGTCCGCCCGGCCCACGTACCCGCCGCGGGAGAGCGCGGCCAGCGCCTCCAGGGTGTTGCCGCTGCGCAGCGCCGGGTCGGTGCGGCCGTGCACCAGCTGGAGCAGCTGTACGGAGAACTCGACGTCGCGCAGCCCGCCCGGGCCGAGCTTGAGCTGGCGGTCCAGTTCGGTGGCCGGGATGGAGTCGACGACCCGGCGGCGCATCTGCTGGACGTCGGCGACGAAGTTCTCCCGGGCGGCGGCCTGCCAGACCATCGGGGCGAGCGCCTCGACGTACGCGGCGCCGAGCTCGGCGTCCCCGGCGACCGGGCGGGCCTTGAGCAGCGCCTGGAACTCCCAGGTCTTGGCCCAGCGCTGGTAGTAGGCGAGGTGGCTGGCCAGGGTGCGCACCAGCGGGCCGTTGCGGCCCTCGGGGCGCAGGTTGGCGTCCACCGGCCAGATGGTGCCCTCCCCGGTGGTGTCCGAGCAGAGCCGGGTGAGGGCGGCGGCCAGCCGGGTGGCGGCCCTGACCGCGTCGTGCTCCTCGACGCCCTCGCGCGGCTCGGCGACGAAGATGACGTCCACGTCGGAGACGTAGTTGAGTTCGCGGCCGCCGCACTTGCCCATGCCGATGACCGCGAGCCGGCAGGCCGCGGCGGCCTCCGGGTCCTGCTCGGCGGCGAGGTCCAGGGCGGTCTGGAGGGTGGCGCCGGCCAGGTCGGCGAGTTCGGCGGCGGCCTGCGCGAGGTCGGTGGTGCCGGTGAGGTCGCGGGCGGCGATGGCGAGCAGGCAGCGGCGGTAGGCGACGCGCAGCGCGTTCGCGGGGCCGAGGGACAGGTCGTCGCGGACGCCTTCGGCGAGGGCGCGGCGGAAGTCCTCCGGGCCGGGGTGCATGTCGCGCAGCTCGAAGGTGACCAGCACGTGCCAGTCGTGCGGGTGCCGGGCCAGGTGGTCGCCGAGCGCGGTGGAGACGCCGAGCACGCCGAGCAGCCGGTCGCGCAGCGGCTTGGAGG
The DNA here is from genome assembly GCF_043201465.1 of Kitasatospora sp. NPDC048298. NCBI lineage: Bacteria > Bacillati > Actinomycetota > Actinomycetes > Kitasatosporales > Streptomycetaceae > Kitasatospora > Kitasatospora sp. NPDC048298. The sequence goes on along the minus strand of NZ_JBICYZ010000040.1, from coordinate 24,538 downwards.
TGGTGAGGGTGTCGCGCAGGGTGTGCCGGTCGGCCTCGTCGGCGGCCTCCAGCAGCCGGGCCAGGCCGAGCAGCGCGAGGTCGGGGTCGGCGGTGGCGCCGAGCGCGTCCAGCAGCACGGGGTCGTCGGCCAGGCCCTCCAGCCCGGGGCCCTCCAGCAGCCGCACCGCCCGCGCCGGGTCGGTGAACCCGCGCCGGACCAGCCGGTTCTCCGGCCGGCTGACCCGGCTCCCGGCCCGTTGCTCCTCCACCGCCATCGACCCCTCCATCCGTCCGCCCCAGCAGGTTACGCGCCTGTGGGCCGCCCCGCCGGGCATGCCACGGGCCCTGTCCGCCCGAGCGCCGGGGAGCCGGGCGGCGCGCCCCCGGGCACGGCGTGGCGTGTCGGCTTGCCCGCCGGCTCGACGGCGCGGTGGAGTACGCATGACCGGCCGGGACGCCCGCCGGGGCGGTGCCCGGCACGGCCCCGCCCGCCCCCTCCCCCGCACTTCCGCCCGAAGGGACGACCCCATGGCGACCGAGCACCCGGCCGAGCGGAGAGCCCCGCGCCGACACCCCCTGCGGCTCGCGATCGGCGCGCTCGGCGACCTGCTGTTCACCCTCGGCGTACTGCTCGCCCTGCTGGTCGTCCACTCGCTGTGGTGGACGAACCTCACGGCCGACCGTCACGCGGACCTCTCCGCCGCCCGGCTGCGCCAGTCCTGGTCGGCCCCTGCCCCGGCCGCCCCGCCGACCGACGCCGCACCGCAGCTGGGCCAGGGCGACGCCGTCGGCTTCCTCCACGTCCCGGCCCTGGGCGCCGGCTACCAGGTGCTGATCAAGGTCGGTACCGACGGGGAGACCCTCGCGGACGGGGTCGCCGGGGCCTACACGGCGCCGTACCGCTCGGCCATGCCCTGGGAGGATTCGGGCAACTTCGCCCTGGCCGCCCACCGCGACGGTCACGGCGCCAGGTTCCACGACCTGGACCGGCTGCGGCCGGGCGACCCGCTGGTCGTGGAGACCAGGGACCGCTGGTACGTCTACCGCGTCGACGCCACGCTGCCCGAGACCGCCAAGGACGACACCGGTGTCATCGCCCCGGTCCCCGTCGGCTCGCCGTACGGCGGGCCGGGCCGCTACATCACCCTGACGACCTGCACGCCGGTCTACACCTCGCTGTACCGGATGGCCGTCTGGGGCAGCCTCGTCCGGGAGGAGCCGATGGACCCGGACCGCACGCCGCCCGCCGAGCTGCGCTGAGCCGGTCCGGCGGACACACGACGGACGGGCGGTGCGCCACGCGCACCGCCCGTCCGCCAGTCGGTCAGATCCGTCGGTCGGTCACCGGGCACTCCGGTCGGAGCGCCGGCCGGCGCGCATGGCCACCGCACCCGCCGCGATGAGCGCCGCCGAGAGACCGAACAGGGCCGGCGAGGTGTCGCTCCCCGTCTCCGCCAGCTCCCAGTGGTGCCAGCCGTGCTCCTCCTCGTGACCGCCGTGGTGTCCCTCGTGGCCGCCGTGGTGGCCCTCGTGCCCCTCGTGCCCCTTGTGGCCCTCGTGCCCCTTGTGGCCTTCGTGGCCCTCGCCGAACTTGGCGTTGTTCACGTTGGAGTTGTTGTTGGTCTGCGAGGCCGACTGACTGTTGCTCGCCGTGTTCTGCGAGGAGTTGTTCGCGCTGGCGGTGGCGCTGTTGTTCGCGCTGTTGTCGACGGTGTTGACGACGGTGTTCTGGACGACGACCGTCACATTGACGTTCTGGTCCTGGCTCTGCTGGCCGTTCTGGGACTGTGCCTGGTCCTGGTTCTGGTCCTGGTTCTGGTTCTGGTCCTGGTTCTGGCTCTCGGACTGGTTGCCGCCGCTTCCGCCGTTCCCACCACCGCCGCCGCCACCACCGTGGCCCCCGCCGCCGTGGCCCCCACCGTGGTCGCCGTGGCCCTCGCCCCCACCGTGGTCACAGGGCTTGCAGGGGCAGGCGTGGTGGTGGTGGCAGTGCTTGCCGGTGAGGCCCGACAGTCGGTCCAGTTCGCCCAGTTCGCCGAGGTTCCCGAACGTCGACGGCAGGGCCGTGTTCCGACCGCGCTCGCCGTCCTCCTCGCCCGGCTCGGTTCCTTCCTCGGCCGGCGGCTCCTCCTCGCCCGGCTTGGCAGCGGTGACGGCCGGGGCCGCAGCCGGAGCCGCGGCCGGCGCCTGAGCGACGGCCGGGGCCGGGGCCTGGGCCGGGACCGCCGCCGGGGCCTGGGCCTGGGCCGGGACCGGGGCCGCCGCCGGGGCCTTGGCCGCGGGCGCTTCGGCCGTCGCCGTCACTGTCTTGGTGCCCTCCGTCCGCGAGGACTGACGGGCCACCAGCTCGGACGGGGCGGCGCCACGGCTGTCGAAGTTCCAGGTATGGGTGGCTCTACTGCTGCCCTCCGCCGCCGCACGGAGGAGCCCGTCGACCCATTCACCCTGGGCCTCCGCCGGTACGGCGGCTGTGTGGTGGTCGGTGGCGGGCGAGGCGTAGGCCGCGGAGCCGGCACCCAACACGAGGGCGGCCGAGGCCAGTCCGGACAGGGCCAGGGCGGTGATTCGAGTACGCATGACACTCCAGGATGATCCGCAGAACGGATCTTCTGCTTACGCCTCCGCGTCACCCCGCCATGGCGCGCACCGCTGCAGAGTAACCTCATCGGCCCAGCGGATTAGCGTGCGTGGGGTACACCGCCCGAACGGCCCGAACCGGCCGACGAACCGTCAGAGAACCTGGAGGTTCTTGCGCAGTTCGAAGGGCGTGACCTCGGAGCGGTACTCCTCCCACTCGTGCTTCTTGTTGCGGAGGAAGAAGTCGAAGACGTGCTCGCCGAGGGTCTCGGCGACGAGCTCGCTGCGCTGCATCAGGTCGATGGCCTCGCCGAGGTTCTGCGGCATCGGTTGGATGCCGAGGGCGCGCCGCTCGGAGTCGGTGAGCGCCCACACGTCGTCGTCGGCGCCGGGCGGGAGTTCGTAGCCCTCCTCGATGCCCTTCAGGCCGGCCGCGAGGGTGACGGCGTAGGCGAGGTACGGGTTGCAGCCGGTGTCCAGCGAGCGGACCTCGATGCGGGTGGAGCCCTGCTTGCCCGGCTTGTACATCGGGACCCGGATCAGCGCCGAGCGGTTGTTGTGGCCCCAGCAGATGTAGGACGGCGCCTCGCCGCCGGCTCCGGCGGTGCGCTGGGAGCCGCCCCAGATCCGCTTGTACGAGTTCACCCACTGGTTGGTGACGGCGGCGGTCTCGGCGGCGTGCTTCAGCAGGCCGGCGATGAAGGAGCGGCCGACCTTGGACAGCTGGTACTCGGCGCCGGACTCGTGGAAGGCGTTGCGGTCGCCCTCGAACAGCGAGACGTGGGTGTGCATGCCGCTGCCGGGGTGCTCGGAGAACGGCTTGGGCATGAAGCTCGCGTACACGCCCTGCTCCAGCGCGACCTCCTTCATGACCAGCCGGAAGGTCATGATGTTGTCGGCGGTGGACAGCGCGTCGGCGTAGCGCAGGTCGATCTCCTGCTGGCCGGGGGCGCCCTCGTGGTGCGAGAACTCGACCGAGATGCCCATCGACTCCAGCATGGTGATCGCCTGGCGGCGGAAGTCGTGGCCCACCCCGCGCGGGGTGTGGTCGAAGTAGCCGGACTGGTCGGCGGGGATCGGCGGGGTGCCGTCGCCGGGCAGGTTCTTCAGCAGGAAGAACTCGATCTCCGGGTGGGTGTAGAAGGTGAAGCCCTGCTCGGAGGCCTTCTCCAGGGTGCGCTTGAGCACGAACCGGGGGTCGGCGTAGGACGGCGAGCCGTCGGGCATCAGGATGTCGCAGAACATCCGGGCGGTGCCCGGGGTCTCCGAGCGCCACGGCAGGATCTGGAAGGTGGTCGGGTCCGGCTTGGCGATCATGTCGGACTCGTACACCCGGGCGAATCCCTCGATCGCCGAGCCGTCGAAGCCGATGCCCTCCTCGAAGGCCTGTTCCAGCTCGGCCGGGGCCACCGCGACCGACTTCAGGAACCCGAGCACGTCGGTGAACCACAGCCGGACGAACCGGATGTCACGCTCTTCGAGCGTCCGAAGCACGAACTGCTGCTGCTTGCCCATGGGGACAGTCTCACCTCTGCTCTTTACGCTCGTGTTACGCCTCGGAGGTCCCCGCAAAGACCTCGTAAAGCGGCTGCCCCCATCATGGCCGATCTCCGCCCGACCCGGCAGCGCCGACCCCCGCCGTCACCCTCCGCCCAGGACATAGCGTCAGTTAGACGATTACACTCGTGGCATGCCCAATCTCCGTCTCGCCCTGAGCCAGATCGACCCCTGGGTCGGTGACCTCGACCGCAACGGCGACGAGGTGGTGCGCTGGACCAGGCTGGCCGTGGAGGCCGGCGCGCAGCTGGTCGCCTTCCCCGAGATGGCCCTCACCGGGTACCCGGTGGAGGACCTCGCCCTGCGCGGATCCTTCGTCGAGGCCTCCCGCGCCGCGCTGGTCGGGCTGGCCGGCCGGCTGGCGGCGGACGGGCTGGGCGAGGTCCCGGTGGTGGTCGGCTACCTCGGGCGTTCGGAGCACGCCTCGCCGCGCTTCAACCGCCCGGCCGGCTCCCCGCAGAACTGCGCCGCGGTGCTGCACCGGGGCGAGGTGGTGACCCGCTTCGCCAAGCACCACCTGCCCAACTACGGCGTGTTCGACGAGTTCCGCTGGTTCGTCCCGGGCGACCAGCTGCCGGTGCTGCGGGTGCGCGGGGTGGACGTCGCCCTGGCCATCTGCGAGGACATCTGGCAGGACGGCGGGCGGGTCACCGCCGCCCGCGAGGCCGGCGCCGGGCTGCTGCTGGTGGTCAACGGCTCCCCGTACGAGCGGAACAAGGACGACCAGCGGCTGGAGCTGGTGCGGCGCCGGGCGGCCGAGGCCGGCTGCACCCTGGCGTACGTCAACATGGTCGGCGGCCAGGACGAGCTGGTCTTCGACGGCGACTCGATCGTGGTCGGCGCGGACGGCGAAGTCCTGGCCCGCGCACCGCAGTTCGAGGAGCACCTGGTGGTGCTGGACCTCGACCTGCCGGCCGCCGCGAGCGACGACACCGACGGGCTGCTGCTGAGCGACGGCCTGCACCTGGTCCTCACCGAGCTGGGCGGCGAGCCGCAGGCCGCGCCCGCGGTGCGGCTCACCGCCGGGGTGGCGCCGCGGGTCTCGGACGAGGCCGAGATCTGGGCCGCGCTGGTCTCCGGCACCCGGGCGTACGTGACCAAGAACGGCTTCCGGTCGGTGCTGCTCGGCCTCTCCGGCGGCATCGACTCCGCGCTGGTGGCCGCGATCGCGGTGGACGCGGTAGGCGCGCGGAACGTGCACTGCGTCTCCATGCCCAGCCGCTACTCCTCCCGGCACTCCCGGGACGACGCGGCCGAACTGGCCCGCCGCACCGGGCTGTCGCTGCGGACCGTCTCCATCGCCCCGATGTTCGACGCCTACCTGGGGGCGACCGAACTGACCGGCCTGGCCGAGGAGAACCTCCAGTCCCGGCTGCGCGGCACCCTGCTGATGGCGATCTCCAACCAGGAGGGGCACCTCGTGCTCGCGCCCGGCAACAAGAGCGAGCTGGCGGTCGGCTACTCGACCCTGTACGGAGACTCGGTGGGCGCCTACGGGCCCATCAAGGACGTCTACAAGTCGCTGGTCTTCCGGCTGGCCCGCTGGCGCAACGAGGAGGCCGAGCGGCGCGGCGAGGTGCCCCCGATCCCGGAGCACACCATCACCAAGCCGCCGTCCGCCGAGCTGCGGCCGGACCAGGTGGACACCGACTCGCTGCCCGACTACGACGTGCTGGACAGCGTGCTGACCCGCTACATCGAGGGCGACGAGGGCCGGGACGCGATCGTCGCGGCCGGCTTCGACCCGGCCCTGGTGGACCGGGTGGTCCGGCTGGTCGACACCGCCGAGTACAAGCGGCGCCAGTACCCGCCGGGCCCGAAGATCTCGGCCAAGAACTTCGGCCGGGACCGTCGCCTGCCGATCACCAACCGCTGGCGGCGCGGCTAGCGGACGGGCTGGTAGCGGTAGGTGGCGGCCACCCCGAGGTGGTCGCTGCCGTCCCGGGGCAGGGTGCGGGAGTCCACCGGGTCCAGCCCGCCCTTGCTCATGATCTGGTCGATCCGGGCCATCGGGAAGGCGGCCGGCCAGCTGAAGCCGAAGCCGTCCCCGGCGGCGCCCTGGGCCGAGCGCATCTGCGAGGTCACCGGCGCCAGGCTGCGGTCGTTCATGGTGCCGTTGAGGTCGCCGAGCAGCAGGACCTTCTTCAGCGGCTCGGCCTCGATCGCGTCGCCGAGCGCCTGCGCGCTGAGGTCCCGCTGGTTGACGGTGAAGCCGCCCTCGGCCTTCAGCCGCACCGAGGGCAGGTGCGCCACGTACACCGCGAGCGGGCCCTGCGGGGTGGTGACCTCGGCGCGGAAGGCCCTGGTCCAGCCCATCTTCAGGTCCACCGGGGAGACGTCCCCGATCGGGTACTTCGACCAGAGCCCGACCGTGCCCTCCACGGTGTGGTGCGGGTAGGCGGCGGCGAGCCCGGTCTCGTACGAGCGCAGCTGCCGGCCGGCCAGCTCCTGGAGGGCGACGATCTGGGCGCCGGAGTCCACCAGGGTGCGGATGGTGCCCGGCACGTCGGTGTTGGCGGCGGCGACGTTGTGGCTGACCACCGTCCAGTCGCCCTTGCCGCCGCTCTTGTCCGACAGCAGGCCGCCGAACAGGTTGACCCAGAGCACCAGGGGCAGCAGCAGGGCGAGCAGCGCGGTGGCGGAGCGGCGCAGCAGCGCGGGCACCAGCAGCACCGGGACGGCCAGGCCCAGCCAGGGCAGGAAGGTCTCCAGCAGGCTGCCGAGGTTGCCGACGCTGTTGGGCACCTCGGCGTGGAAGGCGAGCAGCGCGGCGGCGAGCACGGCCAGCGCGGCGATCACCAGGCCGCGCCGCCAGGTGCCACTGCCGCGGGCGTCCCGGCCCCAGTGGCGCAGGCCGAGGAAGCCGCCGCGGCGCGCCGTGGGGGCCGGGCCGTCGGCGCCGCCCCCGGGGGCCGCGATCCGCTCGGTCCTGTCCGCCTGCGCCATGAAGTGGCTCCCGTCGCTCGTGCCGTCGCCGTTCCGGTGCCCGGCCCGTCGAGGGTGCGGGCGTGTACCGGGTCGGTGCCGGTGTGGTCGGATACCCGGCTCAGCCTATGCCGGGACAGACGTCGGGCCTGCTGAGCGGGTTCCGGCGTGGCCCGGTTTGGTGAGGGAGGCCACGTCCGGGGCGGGGGCGGGCGAGACCGGGCGCGGGCGGGCGGAGCCGGGCGGGTGCGACCGGGACGGCCTCGGTCAGCGGGGTGCGAGGCCCTCGAGCACGGAGTCGACCAGCTTGCGGGCCAGGTCCGGGTCCTCCAGGTCGGAGTCGTCCCACAGGATGCTGCGGTAGAGGATCGGCCCGAGCAGCAGGTCGTTGAGCAGTTCCACGTCGAGGTCGTCGCGGATCACGCCCTCGGCGACGGCCTGGCGGATCAGGCGGAGCCCGACCTCCCGGCGCGGTTTGATCACCCGCTCGCGGTAGGCGGAGTACAGCTCGGGCAGGGTCTGCATCTGGCCGAGGGCGGCCTTGAGCACCCAGCGGGTGCGCTTGGCCAGGCCGCGCCGGCGGATGTGGTCCACCAGGGCGATCAGGTCGGCCCGGGCGCCGGCGCCGCCGGACTCGGGCAGCGGCTCCTCCAGCCGGCTGACCACGTCGACCAGCAGGGCCTCCTTGTTGGGCCAGCGCCGGTAGATGGTGGCCTTGCCGACGCCGCCCGCGGCGGCGATGCCCTCGATGGTGAGCTCCGACAGCGCGGTGCCGCCGGCCATCAGGTCCTCGACGGCCGTGAGGATGGCCTGCTCGGCGGCCTCGCTGCGGGGCCGGCCACGGCGTACCTCGGCGCAGTGCTGCCCGGTGCCGGCGGTCGGCGTGTCCGTCTTCATCCCCGCTGTCTCTCCCTCGTGGTCGGCCCCGCCACCCGGTGGCGTACCCGGGTGACAGGGCCATTGTCACTCAGTCACGGCGCGCTCCGGCCGCAGGTCAGGCGTCCGCGGCCGCGGCCTCCCGTGCCTGGCCGCGCTGTTCGGGGGCCGGACCGGCCGGGCCCGCGGGGGTGGCCGGGCGGCGCGGCAGCAGGAACCAGGCGACCACGGCGCCGACCAGCGAGACGCCCGCCGAGAGCGAGGCGACCACGTGCATGGCGTGGATGAAGGAGTCGTTCGCCGGGGCGATCAGCGCCTGGCCGCCGGGGACGCGGTCGGCGATGGCCAGGGTGGCCTCCAGCGACTCGCCGGCCTTGTCGCGCAGGTCCTCGGGCAGCCGGGCGAGGGTGTCGGCCATCCCGTCGCGGTAGGCGGTGGAGAGCACGGCGCCGAGCACGGCGACCCCGAGCGAGCCGCCGACCTGGCGGAAGGTGTTGTTGACGGCCGAGCCGGCGCCGGCCTTCTCCCGGGGCAGCGAGGCCATGATCGCGACGGTGACCGGCGGCATGACGTGCGCCATGCCGGCGCCCATCACCAGGCCGAGCAGGACCAGCGCCCAGATCGGGCTGGTGGCGGTCAGCACGACGTAGCCGAGGAAGCCGAGCGCGACCAGCAGCATGCCGCCGGTGGCGGTGGCGGCGACGCCGAGCCGGTCGACCACCAGCCGGGCCCGCGGGGCGAACACCAGCTGGGCGGCGGCCAGCGGCAGCATCAGCACGCCGGCCTGGAGGGCGCTGTAGCCGCGCACGCTCTGGATGTAGAAGACGCCGAAGAAGGAGACGCCCATCAGCGCGAAGAAGATCACGCCGACGACCACCACGGAGGCGCTGAACACCCGGTTGCGGAACCAGGTGACGTCCAGCGCGGGGAACGGGGTGCGGCGCTCGAACCAGACGAAGGCGGCCAGCGCGAGCACGCCGACCAGGGTCGGCACCCAGGCCTCGGCCGCGGTGAAGTCGGCCAGCTCGCCGCCCTTGATGATGCCGTAGATCAGCGCGACCAGGCCGACGATCGACAGCAGCACGCCGACGGGGTCCATCCGGCCGGGGGCGGGGTCCTTGGACTCGGGGACGAGGATCACCATCGCGACCAGCGCGACGACCACGATCGGGACGTTGACCAGGAAGACCGAGCCCCACCAGAAGTGCTCGATCAGCAGGCCGCCGGTGATCGGGCCGATGGCGATGGCCAGACCGACCGCGCCGGCCCAGATCCCGATCGCCTTGGGCTGCTCGGAGCGCTCGAAGACGTTCATGATGATCGCCAGCGTGGCGGGCATCGCGAGCGCGCCGCCGACGCCCATCAGGGCGCGGTAGCCGATGAGTTCACCGGGCGAGGCGGCCAGCGCGGACAGCAGCGAGGCGACTCCGAAGACCAGCATGCCGGCCAGCAGCGCGCGCTTGCGGCCGAACCGGTCGCCGAGCAGGCCGGAGGTGAACAGCAGCCCCGCGAAGACCAGGGTGTAGGAGTTGATCGACCATTCCAGGTCGCTCTGGGTGGCTCCGAGGCCGACCGGCGCGGGGGTCGCGATGGTCTTCATCGCGACGTTGAGGATCGAGTTGTCGAGGACGACGACGAGCAGGGCGAGCAGCAGGGTGGCGAGGATCACCCAGCGCCGACGGTGGATGGCTTCCGGCACACGGGGTGGCGCGGCTGCGGTGGTCATGGTTCTTCCCGTCCGTGTTGGCGTGGCACTGGCGGGCATTTACGAGCCGAGCACGTCTCGCAACCCCCCGCACCAGAGTAGCGGCCGATACGATACGAGCCGAATCCGTTTCGTAAAGGGCGGGCAAATTCGGGAGGCTCCCGCGCGCCCCGGCCCGGGGCGGCCCGCACGCCCGGTGTGTCCTGGATCGCACCGGGACGACCGCACCCCTCTTTGCGCCGGAGCCGGGGCGTGCAAGCATGGAGGTGATCCGGGGACGCCGTACGGCGCCACGAGACGACAACCCTTCAGGAGTCCGTTCGATGAACGCTTCTACGCCTTCGCCTGCCCAGAACCAGGCGTCGACCACCTCCCTCTACGGCGGGGTCACCAACCGCCGGGTCACCGTCCGCGACCTCGCCGCCGCCAAGCAGCGCGGCGAGAAGTGGTCGATGCTCACCGCCTACGACGCCCTCACCGCGGGCGTGTTCGACGAGGCCGGCATCCCGGTGCTGCTGGTCGGCGACTCGGCGGGCAACTGCCACCTCGGCTACGAGACCACCGTCCCGGTGACCATGGATCAGATGGTGATGCTCTCCGCCGCCGTCGTCCGCGGCACCAAGCGGTCCATGATCGTCGCCGACCTGCCGTTCGGCTCGTACCAGGAATCCCCCGCGCAGGCCATGCACAACGCGGCCCGGCTGATGAAGGAGGCCGGGGTCGGCGCGGTCAAGCTGGAGGGCGGGGAGCGCAGCGCCCGCTCGATCGAGCTGCTGGTCGAGGCCGGCGTCCCGGTGATGGCCCACATCGGCCTCACCCCGCAGTCCGTGCACGCCCTCGGCGGCTACCCGGTCCAGGGGCGCGGCGACGAGGCGGCGCACCAGCTGCTGCGCGACGCCAAGGCCGTCCAGCAGGCCGGCGCCTTCGCGGTGGTCCTGGAGGCCGTCCCGGCCGAGCTGGCCGCCCAGGTCACCGAGCAGCTGGCGATCCCGACCGTCGGCATCGGCGGCGGGCCGGACACCGACGCCCAGGTGCTGGTCTGGACCGACATGGCCGGCATGACGGCCGGCCGGGTGCCCAAGTTCGTCAAGCAGTACGCCGACCTGCGGACCGTCCTCGGCGACGCCGCCCGGGCGTACGCCGAGGACGTGCGCACCGGCGCCTTCCCGGCGGCGGAGCACAGCTTCCACTGACGCGACGGCGCCTTCCGCCGACGCACGGCCCCACGGCCCCGCTCCACAGCCCGGAGCGGGGCCGCTGTCGTGCCCGCGGGCGCGGCCGGGAACCGGTGACAGCGGGGTGACAGCGGGCGGGGCGGGCCGACAGGGAGCTGACAGCGGCGGCGGACAGCCTGGGGGCATGACACGAATCGCGACGGCCCCGAACGACCGGGGAACCACCTCCACACACGCCGTGGAGGTGCACGGCATCGTCAAACACTTCGGTGAGACCAAGGCCCTCGACGGGGTCGACCTCACCGTCAGGGAGGGCACCGTCCTCGGCGTGCTCGGCCCCAACGGCGCCGGCAAGACGACCCTGGTGCGCATCCTCTCCACCCTGATCAAGCCGGACGCCGGCACCGCGTACGTCGGCGGCTACGACGTGCTGCGCCAGCCCAAGCAGCTGCGCCGCACGATCGGCCTCACCGGCCAGTACGCCTCCGTGGACGAGCTGCTCTCCGGGTACGAGAACCTCTACCTGATCGGCCGGCTGCTCGACCTCTCCCGCCGCGACGCCAAGGCCCGGGCCACCGAGCTGCTGGAGCGCTTCTCGCTCACCGAGGCCGCCAAGCGGACCGCCAAGACCTACTCCGGCGGCATGCGCCGCCGGCTCGACCTGGCCGCCAGCATGATCGGCCGACCCCGGGTGCTCTACCTGGACGAGCCCACCACCGGCCTGGACCCGCGCACCCGCAACGAGGTCTGGGACGAGGTGCAGCGGATGGTCTCCGAGGGCACCACCGTGCTGCTGACCACCCAGTACATGGAGGAGGCGGAGCAGCTCGCGAACGAGCTGACCGTCATCGACCGCGGCCGGGTGATCGCCAACGGCGCCGTCTCCGAGCTCAAGGCCAAGGTCGGCGGCCAGACCCTCCAGGTGCGCCCGGCCCGCCCGGCCGAGCTGCCGGACATGGCCCACTGCCTGCGGGACATCGGCATCACCAACGCCACCGTGTCCACCGACACCGGGCTGCTCGCGGTGCCGATCACCGACGACGCGCAGCTGACCGCGGTGATCGGGGTGCTCGGCACCCGCGGCTTCGCCATCGCCGGCATCGACACCAAGGTGCCCAGCCTGGACGAGGTCTTCCTCGCCATCACCGGCAAGCCCGCGTCCACCGCGGACACCGCGGACACCTCCCCCAGCCTCGCCAAGGAGCCCGTCGCATGACCACCGCCACGCTCGCCCCCGCACCGGGCCGCACCACCCGGCCGTCGGCGGAGGACAGCCGGATCGGCCTGGCCGGCACCCTGCGCCACGTCGGCGCGCTGACCCGGCGCAACCTGATGCGGATCAAGGCCGACCCGGAGTCGATGTTCGACGCCGTGCTGATGCCGATCATCTTCACCGTGCTGTTCGTCTACGTCTTCGGCGGCGCGATGGCCGGCGACCAGGACACCTACAAGCAGTACCTGATCCCCGGGCTCCTCGGGCAGACCGGCCTCACCCTCGCGATGGCCGTCGGCACCGGCCTCAACAGCGACTTCCAGACCGGCGTGATGGACCGTTTCCGCACCCTGCCGATCGGCCGGTCCTCGGTACTGCTGTCCAAGATCGCCGCCGAGACCCTCCGCGGGCTGCTCTCCTTCGCGATCCTGATCGGCTTCGCGATGTGCATCGGCTTCGAGGTGAAGACCGGCCTGCTGGAGGTGCTGGCCACGATCGGCCTGGGCCTGGTGTTCGGCATGTCGATCGTCTGGATCTCGATGCTGCTGGGCATGGCCCTGCGCAGCGCCCAGGCCGTCCAGGGCGTGGCCATGCTGGTCCTGATGCCGATGCAGTTCGGCAGCTCGATCTTCGCCCGGACCGACACCATGCCGGGCTGGCTGCAGGCCTTCACCAAGATCAACCCGCTGTCGGCGCTGGCCGACGCCTCCCGCTCGCTGCTCAACGGCGTGGGCCCGGTGGCCCATCCGGTGATGATCGTGCTGATCTGGTCGGCCGCCGTCACCGCGGTCTTCGCCCCGCTGGCGGTCGCCCGCTTCCGCAAGCGGACCTGACCCACCCGACCACCGTCGGCCCCGCGGGGGAAGAGCCGACGGGCAGGACGGCCGGCCGCCCGGGACGGGGGCGCCGGCCGACGTACGGGCCCGTGCGGCCGGTGACCAGGGGACGGGCGCCGGCCGTACGGGCTCGACCGCGTGACGCCACACCGGCTCGACCGCGCGGGCTAGCCGATCAGCCCCTCCAGCACCTCGAAGACCTGCTCCTGGGTCATCCCGACCCCGCCGGCCCGGGCCTCCTCGTACCCGGCCCCGCCCAGCAGCTCCCGCAGGACGGCCTCGGTGCGCGCCTGCTCGGCCCGGTCCAGGTAGCCGCCCTTGGGGCCGTTCAGGCCGCCGTGCGCGGCGGTCAGCACGGCCGCCCCCCGGGCCCGCTCCAGGTCCCCGTCGCGCTGGGCGAAGGCGCACAGCACCGCCGTCACCGCGGGCACCACCAGGACCGTCATGTGTTCGGCGAAGCCGCTCGCCGCCGTCACCGCCCGCAGCTGCCGCCAGCCGTCGCGCAGCAGTTCGAACCCCGCCTCCGGATCCCCGGCCCGGGCGATGATCCAGCCGCGGGAGCTCCGCAGCATCCCGCTCACCAGGCTCGGCGCGAAACCGCCGACCCGGACCGTGTCCAGCCTGTCCAGCTCGGCCAGCGCCTGCGCGAACTCGCCGCGCTGGGCGTGGATGCCGCAGAGCGCCATGTGACCGAACATCAGTGCCCCGGTGGTGGACTGGTTGAGGCCCGGGGTGTCGATCGAGGCCAGCGCCTCGCGGATGACCCGCTCGCCGCGGTCCATGTCGTGCTCCAGGAGGGCGCTGCCCAGGTTCACCCGCAGGATCGGCACCTCCTGCGACGCGCCCAGCTCCTCGACCAGCTCGATCGCCCGCGCGTACGCCTCGGTGGCGGCCGCGGACTCGCCCCGGTTGGCCAACGACTCGCCGTGCGCGGACAGCGCCTGGGAGGTCCCCCAGAGGTCGCCCGACCGCTCGTACAGCTCCAGCGAGCGCTCGCCGTCCACGATGCTCTGCTCCGCGCCGCTCGGCCAGTCGTTCATCATCCTGGCCCGCACCTGGAGGATGAAGGCCAGGTCGCTCACCTCGCCGTACTGCTCGCAGCCGCGGACGGCGTCGTCGATCAGCTCCTTCATCACGTCCGTGCGGCCGGCCAGGAAGGCGCCGAACACCCGCATCAGCCCGGGGAAGCGGTAGGCCTGCGGCAGGTCCGGGGTGTAGGCGTCCATCAGCCGCTGGGCGACCCGGACCGCCTCCGGGTCGCCGAGGACGTCCAGGTTGCCCTCGAACAACCCGATCAGCCGGAACATCGCGAGCAGCCGGCGGGCCTCCTCGACCACCCCGGCGGACAGCGGCAGCTCGTACGCGAAGACGCTGCGCTCCAGCGGCACCGCCCGCGGGGCGTCCGGGCCGAACGGGTCCGGGCCGAGCGCGGCGACCGCGTTGTACCAGGTGCGCGCCTCCAGGCTGTAGCCGCGCAGCGACCAGTACCAGCTCATGCCCACCGTGATGAGCAGCGCCTGCTCCTCGTCCCGCAGGTCGATCGCCCGGCGCAGCGCCGTCCGGATGTTGTCCTGCTCGCGCTCCAGCACGGCCAGCCAGTGCAGCTGCCGGGGGCCGTGGATCTGCCCGTCGGAGACGGCGACCACGGTGCGGAAGTACGCCAGGTGGCGGGCCTCGGTGGCGGTGCGCTCGGCGGCGGACTCGGCGAGGCGCTCGGTCGCGTACTCGTGGATGGTCTCCAGCATCCGGTAGCGCGGCAGGCTGGCCCCGTCCAGGTCGGCCACCAGCAGGGACTTGTCGACGAGTGACAGCAGCAGGTCGGCGACCTCGCCGGAGGCCACCTCGACGCCGTCGGCGCAGACCGTCTCGGCGTCCTCCAGCTGCCAGCCACCCGCGAACACCGCGAGCCGGCGCAGCACCGCCCGCTCCCGCTTGCCCAGCAGGTCCCAGCTCCAGTCGACCACCGCGCGCAGCGTCTGCTGGCGCGGCAGCAGGGTGCGGCTGCCCGCGGTGAGCAGCGCGAACCGGCCGTCCAGCCGGTCGGCTATCTGGCGCGCCGTCATCACCCGCAGCCGGGCGGCGGCCAGTTCGATGGCCAGCGGCAGCCCGTCCAGCCGGCGGCAGATCTCCGCGCAGGCCTCCGGGTCGCCCTGCGGGTCGAATCCCGGACGGGCGGCGGCCGCGCGCTCGGCGAACAGCCGCAGCGCGACCGGGTCGGGCAGCGGCTCGACCGGCAGCACCGTCTCCCCGGGCACGCCCAGCGGCTCGCGGCTGGTGGCGAGCACCGTCAGCCCGGGGCACTCGGCGAGCAGGGCGTCGGCGAGGTCGGCGGCGGCCTGGATCAGGTGCTCGCAGTTGTCCAGGACGAGCAGCATCCGGCGGTGGCGGCAGTGCTCGACCAGTCGGCGCACCGGGTCCTCGGCCCGCTTGTCGATCACCTCGGCGACCATGCTGGTGCTGTGCAGCACGATCTCGCGCAGGCCGAGCGCCGAGACCACGGCGGCGGGCACCGCGTCCGGGCTCTCCAGCGGGGCGAGTTCGGCCACCCAGACGCCGTCCGGCCAGCCCCCGGCGGACTGTTCGGCGCGGCCGGCTTCGGTCGAGAGGCTGGTCTTGCCGGAGCCGCCGGGGCCGGTCAGGGTCACCAGCCGACGGTCCGTCAGCATCCCGCGCAGCGCGGCGAGATCGTCCTCACGGCCGACGAAGCTGGTCAGCCGGCCGCGCAGGTTGCCGCTGGGGCGCGGGAGTTGGGGCGCGGGTGCGGCGTCGGGCCCGGGGGGCGGGGTGCCGGCGGGCTCCGGCTTCGGCGCCCGCTGCTCCGCGGGGGCCGCGGGGGCTGCGGGCGTCGGAGACGTCGCGGGCGTCGGGGGCGTCGGGGGCGTCGGGGGCGTCGGGGGCGTCGGGGCGAGCAACTCGGCGTGCAGGGCGCGGAGTCCGCGGCCCGGGTCGACGCCGAGCTCCTCGGCCAGCGCGCGCCTGGTCCGCTCGTAGTGGCGCAGCGCCTCGGCCGTCCGCCCGCTCCCGTGCAGCGCCCGGATCATCAGCAGCTGCAACGGCTCGTCCAGCGGCTGCCGTTCGCACAGCTCGGCCAGTTCGGCGACCAGCTCCGCGGCCCGGCCGAGGCCGAGGTCGGCGGTGATCCGGTGGCGGCGGACCTCCTCGCGCTGGGCCTCCAGCCGGACGGCCGGGCCGCCGCGGTCCGGCAGGTCGGCCAGCGCGGGGCCGCGCCACAGCGCCAGCGCCGCGCGCAACCTCTCGGCGGCGAGCGCGTCGTCCCCGGCGTCCAGGGCGCGGCGGCCCTCGCCGGTCAGCCGCTGGAAGTCGGCGAGATCGGAGGCCGGGCCGGTCAGCCAGTACCCGGCCGGGCCGGAGCCGACCTCGTCCCGGCCGATGGTGCGGCGCAGCCGGCCGACCAGGGTCTGGAGCGCGGCGGAGGAGTCCTGCGGCGGATCGGCGTCCCACACCTCGTCCACCAGGAGGTCGGCCGGGACCGGACGGCCCTGCCGCAGGGCGAGGGCGCTGAGCAGGGCCCTCAGCCGGGCGCCGCCGATCGGCACCGGAGTGCCGTCGTCGTGGTGGGCCGTCGTCGTCCCGAGAATGCCGTAGTACACCGGACCATTCTGGTCGATCGGCGGGGGAAGGGCCGCACATTTGTCCTGGGCCCTCCCCCGGCGGGCGCGTAGGGTGGAACGCCACCACGCTCCCGGACGTTCACCGGGAGCCGCTTGTCCGGCCACCGGACCGCCCGGCATGATCGACCACGGTCCGAACCCGATCCTCTTCCCCTGCCCACGGAGCACCCACACCATGACCTTCGCCGCCACGCCGCGCTCCCGCAGCGAGGACCGCCGGATCAGCCCGGTGTTCTGGGTGCTCCTCGCCGTCCTCGGCACCTCCGGCTGGGCGGTGTACCAGGGTTACGGCAACGCCTCGTTCGGGGTGTTCCTGTTCGTGGTCGCGGGCTGGATGGTCTCCCTCTGCCTGCACGAGTACGCCCACGCGCGCACCGCGCTGCACGGCGGCGACATCACCGTCGGCGCCAAGGGCTACCTCACGCTCAACCCGCTGAAGTACACCAACGTGCTGCTCAGCTTCGTGCTGCCGATCGTCTTCGTGATCCTCGGCGGCATCGGCCTGCCCGGCGGCTCGGTCTGGATCGAGCGCCACCGCATCCAGGGCCGGCTCAAGCACAGTCTGATCTCGGCGGCCGGCCCGCTGGTCAACCTGCTCTTCGCGGCGGCGCTGCTGATCCCGATCGGCGCGGGCTGGCTGGACGACCCCACCGTGCACGCGTACTGGAACGGCTACGAGCTGATCATCTCGCCGTTCTCCGGCGCGCTGGGCTTCCTCGGCTTCCTGCAGCTGAGCGCCGCGGTGCTGAACCTGCTGCCGGTGCCCGGGCTGGACGGCTACGGCATCGTCGAGCCCTGGCTGTCGTACAAGACCCGGCGCGCGGTCGAGCCGTTCGCGCCGTACGGGATGCTCGCGGTGTTCGCGCTGCTGTGGCAGCCCCAGGTGAACCAGTTCTTCTTCGGGATCGTCCACGGCCTGATGACCCTGTTCGGCGTGGACCAGGACTACGCGACGCTCGGCCGGTACCTGTTCAGCTTCTGGAAGAACTAGCCCCGGCTGGTCGCCGGGCCGGCTCAGCCCTGCTCGGCGACCGCGGCGGCGATCTTGGCCCGGCGGCGGTTCATCCACAGCACGTTGCTGGCCACCCCGGCCAGCGGCAGCCAGATCAGGCCCAGCCAGAAGCCCTGGACCAGCGAGACCACGAGGGCCACGAGCGCGAGGACGACGGCGGCCAGGGCGAAGACGGACGTGCGAGGCATGGCGGAAGGCTCCTAGAACGGGTGCGGGCGGCCGGGTCACGGCCGCCACCCATTGTCGCCGACCTCACCTCCGGCGCCGGGCCAGGGGTGAGGTCGACACGGCCGTCGGGTCCGTCCTGTCGGTCAGGACGGACCCGGGGACGACCGATGGGACGGGCCGTCGCTCAGACGTCGGTGATCCGCAGACCCGCGTGGGCCTTGTAGCGGCGGTTGACCGAGATCAGGTTGGCCACCAGCGCCTCCACCTGGTGGGCGTTGCGCAGCCGGCCCGCGAAGACGCCGCGCATCCCGGGGATGCGGCCGGCCAGGCCCCGGACGACGTCGGTGGCCTCCCGGTCGTCGCCGAGCACCATGACGTCGGTGTCGATGGCCTCCACCGACTCGTCCTGGAGCAGCACCGCCGACAGGTGGTGGAACGCGGCGGTGACCCGGGAGTCCGGCAGCAGCGCGGCGGCCTGCTCGGCGGCGCTGCCCTCCTCCGGCTTCAGCGCGTACGCGCCCTGCTTGTCGAAGCCCAGCGGGTTGACGCAGTCGACGACGATCTTGCCCGCGAGCTCCTCGCGCAGCGCCGTCAGGGTGGCGGCGTGGCCGTCCCACGGGACCGCGATGATCACCACGTCGCTCTCCCGGGCGACGGTGGCGTTGTCGGCGCCGCGCACGCCGAGGCCCAGCTCGGCCGCCGAGGCCTCGGCCCGGGCGGCGGCGCGGGAACCGATGATCACCTGCTGGCCGGCCTTGGCCAACCGCAGGGCCAGGCCCCGCCCCTGGTCGCCGGTGCCGCCGAGGACACCGACCACCAACTGCGAGACGTCGGGTACCTCGTGGGCCGGGTTTGTCGCTGAATCGAGGGAAGTCATGGGCCGATCCTGCCAAATCCCGGGCCCCGCGGGACATCCTGGCCCGCATGGACGCGGTGAGAGTTTCGGCACTCCGGGAACGGCTGACGGGAACGGGCTGGCTGGAGGCGGTCGGCGGCTTCGCCGGGGCGCTGCGCCGCTCGGTGGACCGGCGCGGGGCGAGCGGGCTGCTGCTGGTCGGCACCGAGGCGTACGAGCCCTGGCACCTGGCCGCCCACCTGGACGACCAGGCCGCCTGGTCGGACGTCCCCCGGCTGGCACCCACCCTGCTGCGGCACAGCCCGCCGGCCGACGCCCCCGCCCACCTGACGCACGATCTGCGCAGACTCGCCGAGGCCGGGCGCGGCGCCACCGTGCTGCTGGTGGTCCCGCGGACGGCCGGCGCCCCGCTGCTGGAGCGGGTGCACGACGCCCGGCGGCACGGCGCGACGGTGCTGGCGCTGGACGGGGGCGGGCCGGGCGGGCCGGGCGGGCCGGGCGGGCCCAGTGAACCCGGCGGCCTCGGCGGCCTCGACCGTGCTGGCGGTCTCGACGGTCTCGGCGGTCACGGTGAGCTCCGCGAGCTCGCCCACGAGCGGCTGGTCGTCGGCACCGCCGCCGAGGAGCCCTTCGACCTCGCCCAGCACCTGGTCAGCCTCGCCGCCGGGCAGCGGGCCGGCCACCGCTCCGTCCGGGCCCGGCTCGCCGACCTCGCCGGGCGGCTGACCTCGACGCCCGCGATCAGCCGCTGGTAGCCGGGGGCGGCTCCGGGTGGCCCTTCGGTCCGTCACCACGTGTCGGTCCGTCAGCAGGTGGAAAACCCTTTGCGGGAGGCATGACCGCCACCCGAGGATGATGGTTCGTGAACGTCGACGAACCCCCGCATCCCCCCGTGCCCGGACGCGCCCGGAAGCTGGTGCGCTCGCTGACGCCCGACCTGTCCCCCTGGCGCGCCTCCCGCGACTTCCGCTACCTGTGGACGTCCGGCTGCGTCACCAGCTTCGGCAGCTTCCTGACCTTCATCGCCGTGCCGATGCAGATCAAGGAACTCACCGACTCCTCCTTCGCGGTCGGTCTGATCGGCGCCGTCGAACTCGTCCCGCTGATCGTCTTCGGCCTGTGGGGCGGCGCCCTCGCCGACGCCCTGGACCGCCGGAAGCTGGTGCTGCGCGCCGAGGCCGCGCTCGGCCTGCTGGCCGGGCTGCTGCTGCTCAACGCCCTGCTGCCGCACCCGCTGCTCTGGCCGGTCTATGTGGTCGCCGCACTGGCCGCGGCCGCCGACGGCCTCCAGCGCCCGGCGCTGGACTCGCTCACCCCGCGGGTCGTCCCGCACCAGCACCTGACGGCCGCGTTCGCCCTCAAGTCGCTCTACCACAACGTCGCCTCGATCGCCGGGCCGGCGCTGGCCGGTGTGGTGGTGGCCTTCGCCGGGGTGCAGACCGCGTACGCGCTGGACATCCTCACCTTCGCCGCCTCGCTGCTGCTGCTCGTCCGGATCAAGGCGGTGCCGCCGCCCACCGGTGCCGAACGGCCGTCCGTCCAGGCGGTGTTGAACGGCGTCCGGTACGCCTGGAGCCGCAAGGACCTGCTCGGCACCTACGCGATCGACACCTGCGCCATGCTGTTCGCCTACCCGGTGGCCGTCTTCCCGTTCCTGGCCTCGGAGTTGGGGGCGGACTGGGCGCTCGGCCCGATGTACGCGGCCTCCGCCCTCGGCGCCCTGCTGGTCGGCGCGACCAGCGGCTGGACCTCCCGCGTCCACCGGCACGGACGGCTGCTGGTGGCCGCCGCCGTCGGCTGGGGCGGGGCGATGGCACTCGCCGGCCTGTCCGAGCACATCTGGCTGGTGCTGCTCGGCCTGGCGCTGGCCGGCGGCGCCGACGAGATCAGCGGGCTCGCCCGCTCGACCATGTGGAACCAGTCCATCCCGGACGAGCTGCGCGGCCGGATGGCCGGCGTCGAACTGCTCAGCTACTCCGTCGGCCCGCAGCTCGGCCAGGTCAGGGCCGGCACCATGGCCGGACTGATCGGCGTGCGCGCCGCCGTCTGGACCGGCGGCGTCGCCTGCGTCGTCGCCGTGCTCGCGGTCGCCGCCGCCCTCCCGAAGCTGCTCGCCTACGACGACCGCACCGACCCCCACGCCGCCGCCGTCCGCGCCGCCCACGAACACGCCGAACCCGAGGCCACCCCGGCGACATGACCGCCGCCCGCCCCGGGGCTACTCGGCGTCGTCCTTCGGCTGGTCGCTCCAGCGCGGGTCGTTCTGCCACTCGCGGTTGCGCTCGTCGGCGATGCGCAGGGCCTGGGCGGCCTCCTCGGGGCTGGCGTAGGGGCCGAGGCGGTCCTTCGCCGGGCACTCCGGGCCCTCTTCGACCTTGTCGTGCTTGATGCAGTAGAACCACTCGCCGGGCTTGCCGGTCGGCTTGCGGTTGAATCCGAGGGGCATCGCGCTCTCCTGTTCAGAAGGCCGGAAGGACTGGGTCGGTACCGATCATTCCCCGCCCCGGGCCGGGATGCACACCGCCCTGGACCGGCCAGGGACCGGCCGGGGATCGCCCAGGGTCCGGCTCGGCCCGGCGACTAGACTCGCGGCATGGCTCTCGTACCCGGCATCCAGTCCCCCATCCGCAAGGTCCCGGCGAACATCGCGCGCCCCGAGTACGTCGGCAAGCCCGCGCCGACGCCGTACACCGGGCCCGAGGTGCAGACCGCCGAGACGATCGAGAAGATGCGGATCGCGGGCGGGATCGCCGCCCGGGCGATGGAGGAGGCGGCCAAGCTGATCGCCCCCGGTGTCACCACCGACGCGCTGGACGCCGTCGCCCACGCGTACATGTGCGACCACGGCGCCTACCCGTCCGACCTCGGCTACCGGGGCTTCCCCAAGTCCGTCTGCACCTCGATCAACGAGGTGATCTGCCACGGCATCCCGGACTCGACCGTGCTCCAGGACGGCGACATCGTCAACATCGACGCCACCGCGTACATCCACGGGGTGCACGGCGACCTCAACGCCACCTACCTGGTCGGCGACGTGGACGAGGAGTCCCGGCTGCTGGTCGAGCGCACCCGGGAATCCCTCAGCCGGGCGATCAAGGCGGTCAAGCCGGGCCGTCAGATCAACGTCATCGGGCGGGTCATCGAGTCCTACGCCAAGCGCTTCGACTACGGCGTGGTGCGGGACTTCACCGGGCACGGCATCAACACGTCGTTCCACTCCGGCCTGATCGTCCCGCACTACGACAGCGAGCGGGCCACCGAGGTGATCAAGCCGGGCATGACCTTCACCATCGAGCCGATGCTGACCCTGGGCACCTACGACTACGAGATCTGGGAGGACGGCTGGACCGTCGTCACCAAGGACCGCAAGCGCACCGCCCAGTTCGAGCACACCCTGGTGGTCACGGCGGACGGCGCGGAGATCCTCACCCTGCCGTGACCCGCGGCGCCGTGGCCCGCGCAGCGGTGTCCCGCGCCCCCCGGTGGGCGTCTAGCCGATCAGCCACTGCTCCTCGGCGACGGCGCCCACCTCGGTGCAGGCGTCGGTGAGCACGTCCAGGACGCGCAGCGGGTCCGGCAGCGGCTGCTCGGGCCCGCGCAGCCACCGCACGTGGGAGCCGTCCGGCAGCGCGGCCGGCGGCAGCAGGGTGTACGAGCCGCGGCAGTGCCAGCGCAGGCCGGGGTGCTCGGACATGGTGTCCGGGGTGGAGTCGAGCGCGCTCGGCCACCACTCGTCCTCGTCCTGCGGGGTGCCGCGGGTGGCGGTGAAGAAGAGGTAGCGGTCCTCGCCGACGGCGGCGACCGGGCCCTCGACGCCCAGCGCCGTCAGCCGTTCCAGCGCCAGCCGGCCGGCCTCCGCCGGGACGTCCAGCACGTCGTGCACCCGGCCGGTGGCGGTGACGAAGTTGGCCTGCGGGTCGCGGGCGAGCCAGCGGGAGAGCTGCTCGGGGTCGGTGGTGGCCTGGGTCTGCCAGGCGAAGGAGACCGGGTGCTGGGCGGGGGCCGGGCAGGCCACCCGATCGCAGGAGCACCGGTAGCCGGCCGGGTGGGTGGCCGGCGCGAGCGGGAATCCGGCGCGCACCGCGCCGAGCAGCTGATCGAGTCCGGCGGCCGGGTCGTCCGAGCCCCCCGCCCGCTGACGATCACGCTTCTGCCACCAGGTCGTCCACCTGCTGCCGGCTTCCATCGGGCCCCTTCCGCGCAACTGCCGTGCCTGGTGCGACACAGCGTTCGACGTACCACTCGACGCAACGCACGGCGCCCCCGGCTGCTTCCCGGGGTGCTCGGCCCTGACGTCCGCGCCCTGCCGGCCGCGGCCCGGGGTCACCGGACGGCCGACGCCCGGGTCACGGTACGCAGTCGCGGCAGCACGCTGTCCGCGCCAAGTCGGCCGGAGGGCGCGCGGATTCGCGCCTCGCCCGGCCCGTACGGGGCCCGCTGACCCGGGTGGACCCCGAGGGCGTAACAGGAAGGATAAGGGTGCGGAGGGCTTCCGGATGACCGGGGGCGGTGCCTCTCCGGTCACACTCTCGGCGCGGTCCCGGTCGCTCCGGGACCACTCCCGGGCCGGTGCCGGGCCGGTGCCGGCTCCTCGGCGGAGGTGAGACCCTGGAGGGATGAAGAGCGCGGACACCGAATTCGTCGGCGGCCCCCTGGACGGAACGATCCTCCCGATCCCGCTGGGGCCGATACTCGGCGTGCCGAAGAAGTACAAGGTCCCGGTCCCCGCGCACGGCGAGGCCCCCGCGCGCACACTGGTGTACGTCCGGAGCAAGCAGGTTCGGGGCCTGAGCTGGTTCTGGCGCTACGAGTACGACGAGGCGGCCTCCGGCTGACGGCCGCCTCCTTCCTCCGCACGCTCCCCCCGGGAGGTCGGCATGGCGAGGACGGTACGGCACCCGAGGAGCCGCTCCCGGGCGGTCGAGGACCACAACCGGCAGGTGGCCGGCGTCACCGGGGTGCTGCTGCTGGCGGTGTGCGTCCACAGCGTGGTCATCGGGCCGAGCGCCTGGCTCTGGTTCGGCTGGGCGGTGCTGCTGCTGGTGTGCGTGGCACTGTTCGTGGTCCGGCCGTGAGGCCCTCCCCCGGACCACCCGGGCAGCGGCACCGCCCGCCCCGTCCCCCCGGACCGGTCAGTCATCCTCGGCGAGGATGAGGTACAGCTTCTTGCGGGCCTCGGTCAGCACCGTCAGCCCCTTGGCGCGCTGCGCCTCGGTGCCGGTGGCCATGACCTGGCGGATCGCCTGGTCGACGGCGGCGAGCGCCTGGCCGACCTCCTGGACGGCCTCCCAGTCGACCTCCCGGCCGGCTTCCGCCCACGGCTCGGCCGGCCCGGCGTCGGCCTCGGCCCGGCCCGCCTCGGTGAGCGAGACCAGCCGCTTGCCGCCGACCTCCTCCGCGGTGATCAGGCCCTCCTCCTCCAGCAGCTGGAGGTTGGGGTAGATCGACCCCGGGCTGGGCCGCCAGGCCCCGCCGGTCCGCTCGGTGATCTCGGCGATCATCTCGTAGCCGTGCATCGGCCGCTCCTTGAGCAGCGCCAGCAGCGAGGCCCGGACGTCACCGCGCCGGGCCCG
This sequence comes from Kitasatospora sp. NPDC048298, assembly GCF_043201465.1. NCBI lineage: Bacteria > Bacillati > Actinomycetota > Actinomycetes > Kitasatosporales > Streptomycetaceae > Kitasatospora > Kitasatospora sp. NPDC048298. The sequence goes on along the minus strand of NZ_JBICYZ010000040.1, from coordinate 452 downwards.
CCCGCCGCGCCGCCCGTGCGGACCACCACGCCGGCCACCGTGCCCGCCGAAGCCGTGCCCGTACGGGCCACCCATCGGCCGGCCGGGGCCGCCGAACGGCGGGCCGAACCCGCCGAACGCCTCCCGGCCCTCCGCGCCCTCCCCGGGCATCCCCCGGAACTCCGTGCCCGGGCCGCGGCGCCGACCGCCGCCGCGCGGGTCCTCCCAGCGGAATCGCCTTCCCTGACGTTCTGAGCGCATCGCGCCCACCTCCTCGAATCCCAGAGGTTCAACGAGGCAGTCGAGTCACTGTCTCGATAGTTCGACGATATATCGGTGACTATCGCTCGTCAACGGATTCCGACACGCCCGCGGAGCTGTCTTGTGACAGCGAAGCTTCACCGTTTGTCACCGAAGTTTGATCACCGCTAGGTTCCTGCCATCGAGGTTTGACCGGGTGGGGTTGCTGGCGA
>NZ_JBICYZ010000039.1:50122-88104 GCF_043201465.1 Kitasatospora sp. NPDC048298 | reverse complement strand
TGGGCTTTCTGTCCCAGACACCGCTGAGCAGCGAGAGTGGACGATGGAACTGCTCAAATAGGCATGATGTTGACAAATCAGATTCCACAGAAACGGCGGGAAGTCGGCCGGCATGGCCCGCCACTTCGTTCCGTTGTCGACGAGGTAGCGGACCGCGTCCAGCATCGTTCGGTGGCAGTACGCCTCCGGCTGCCCGCCCCGCCCGCGCAGCCAGCCCGGCACCGGCAGCAGTGGCCGCACCACCGCCCACTCCGTATCGGACATGTCCGTCGGGTAGCGGCGCGCGCGGACTCCGTGGTCGGCGGCGTTCCCGAACCGGTGTGCCAGGCAGTCACACGCGAGAGTGACCGAAGTGGACCCCGCTCCCGCGATGCCGTAGAACTGCGACAACAGGGCCTCCTGGACCGCTCTTTGGCGTAGACACCCTTCGAGCTACCAAGAGGCCCTGCTTTCATGCACGGCGCCCGCCGCACTCACCCGATCGAGACTCCCGTTCGACCTGCACCCCTCAAGATCGGAACGACAACAGCCACTCAGCAGCCAGTCACGGTTGGGGCCGGCCCCCACCTCGCTGTACGAGGCGGCACCGCCGCAGCTGGCCCCCTTCAGGACGCCTACCTGCACAGTGTTGCCGCCGCCCTGCGGGGTCACCAGGAGCGGGCCGCCGCTGTCGCCCGGGCATGGGCCCTTGTCGACCATGATTCTCTTGATTCCGAGATTGTCCGGTTGCGGCGGAGTGATGAAGACGCTGACGAACTGCAGTTGACTGGGCAGGACACCGGCTGAGTTCACTCCCCATCCGGTGGCGATCCCTTGGTCGAACTGGGTGAACGGCCCTGCGGCCACACCGTCCCACAGGAAGGACTGGTCCGGTACGGCCAGTTGAATGGGCGTCACATTGGTGACGGGAGAACTGAGTTCGATCAGGGCCACGTCGTTGTGTCCGCCTATGTAGGCGGGGTTTCGCAGGATCCGCTTGACTCTGCGGATCTGGCCGCCCGTAGCCGCCATGCCGTTTCCGACCCGCACCGTCATGTCGCCGACCGAGGTCGGCACCGAGCAGTGCACCGCGGTGAGAACCCAGCTGGGGTGGATCAGGGAACCTGTGCAGAGACCGCCGACGGCGGTGTTGCGAACCTCGGCCACGAACGCCAGATCACCGCTCGAATCTGGATTTCCACCGGTGATGGCGTGCGCCGCTGACGGGAAGAGAGTCGACAGCGTGGCCATGAGCGCCGCTGTGAAGAATTTACTGCTTTTCCCCTTCACCGAACCTCCAGGGGATCAACCTTCGAGACAGACCTCACGAAGGGGGGCGGGCTGCCACGCCCGTATGACGTCACGCTAAATCCTCGATTCAGCGAAGGCGCGGGCGAGGCAGGCAGCCCTACTCTGATCAGGTGAGCACGCTCAGCCGGGCGGCTCTCACAACAGCCCTCGAACACGTTGGCCGGGGAATAATGCCCCGCCCCAGACCCCACGGCGGGACGCTTTCCCATGCCAAAGGGCCGACCGGGCGTGCGGCCGGCGTGGGGAACGCCACACTTCCGGTCCTGGGCGTGCCGGTGCTCGCCGCCCGGGCGGCGGCCCAGGACACTGGTCGCCGTGACTGATGTGCGCGAGACCTTGGATTACCAGACCTTCGGACGGGCGGTGCGCGAACTCGCGCAGACGATCGCCGACGACGGCTACGAGCCCGACCTCGTCCTGAGCATCGCCCGCGGCGGGGTGTTCGTCGCGGGCGGTCTCGCATACGCGCTGGACTGCAAGAACATCCACCTGGTGAACGTGGAGTTCTACACGGGCGTGGGCACCACTCTCGAGATGCCCGTCATGCTGGCGCCCGTTCCCGCCGCGATCGACTTCACCGACAAGAAGGTCCTGATCACCGACGATGTCGCCGACACCGGCAAGACATTGAGGCTGGTGCACGACTTCTGCCTCGACCATGTCGCCGAGGTCCGGTCGGCCGTCATCTACGAGAAGTCGCACTCCCTCGTGAAGTGCGAGTACGTGTGGAAGAGGACCGACGACTGGATCGAGTTCCCGTGGTCGACGCAGGGACCGGTCGTCCGGCGCGAGGGGCAGGTGCTCGACGCCTGATCGGAGGTGGACGCGGCCGCGCACCCGGCGCGGGCGTCCGTCCTGCGGTCCTCACCCCAGGGCGGGGTGGACCAGCCGTCCGTGGTGGATGAGGGAGACGGACTGCTTGAGGCGGCGTGCGCGGACGCTGATCTCGTAGCCCCTGATGCCCTCGATGCCGGCCAGGCGGCCGCTGAGGTAGTGGTAGAAGGCGGGGGTGTCCTCGCAGATGACGACGGCCATGAGGTTGTGCCTGCCGCTGGTGGCCGAGACGAAGGCGCATTCGTCGTGCCGGGCGAGTTCCTCGCCGATCCGGTGGAGTTCGGGCAGGTCGACCTGGAGCCAGAGGATGGCGTTGAGTTCGTAGCCGAGCCGTTCGGTCAGGATGTCGATGCCGTAGGTGAGGGCGCCGGTGGCTTCCAGGGCCTCCAGGCGACGGGCGACGCGGGCCGCGGACCAGCCGGTGGCCTGGGCCAGGTGGGTGTGGGAGGCGCGGCCGTCCTGCGCCAGGGCCTCGAAGAGGGGGCGGTCCTCGTCGGTCGGGGCGGGCGGTGGCCCGGTGGGCGCGGGGCGTTGCTCCGTCAGCTGTCGCACCTGGCCGTCGGTGAGGGAGCGCCTGCCGCCGGCCCAGCCGGCCGTGCCCGGCGCGGTGAACGGGTGGATGAGGAGGTCGACGCTCATGTCGAGGATCGAGGTGGCTTTCGGGAGTTGCCGCAGCAGGACGTCGTCGCGCCCGGTGCCGGCGGTCGAGCGGATGGTGCAGATGATCTCCGATCCGCCGGAGGCGACGCTGGCGTAGCCGACTTCGGGCCTCCGGGCGAGCGAGTCGGCGACGGGCCCCGCGGCGTCGGGGCGGCACCGCAGCCGCGCGATCCAGTCCGCCCGTCCGTGGGCGGTCGGGCTGCTCAGCCCGACGACGCGCAGGACCCCGTCGCGGCGCAGCGCGTTGTAGCGGCGGGCCACGGTCTGTTCGGACACCCCGATGACCTCGCCGAGGCGGCGGAAGGAGGTACGGGGGGCGCAGTAGAGCCCGTGGATGATTTTGCGGTCGAGGTCGTCGTGCACGGAGGAATGCTTACACAGTCTCGGGCTGCTGTGGAGGTTGTTGTACGTCTGCCGTGATCGCTTGTGGGTTTCTCGACCGTTCGGGTGAAGCTGGTCCGCGCCACACAGCAGCAGTCGGTGCCCGCGCGGCATCCCGCAGTCGAAGGAACCACTCCGTGAACTCCGCAACGGTGCAGCGCCCCGGGGCCGGACGAGGCGTCACGCTCGTCATGGCCTGCCTGGGCGTCTTCGTCGCCTACCTTCCCGTGACCACCGTGTCGGTGAGCCTGCCGGCGATCCAACGGGCGATGGGCGCCTCGACCTCCCAACTGTCCTGGGTGTCGGACGCGTTCGTGCTGCCGATGGCCGCGCTGATCCTCACCACCGGGGTGTGGGGCGACGTCCACGGCCGCAAGCGGGTGTTCCAGACGGGCATCGCGTTCTGCGCGCTGGGCGCGGCCGTCTCGCTGGCGTCGGACTCGGTGCAGTCGTTGTGGGTGGGGCAGGCGGCCTCCGGTCTGGGGGCGGCGGCGCTGCTGCCGACCACGCTGGCCCTGATCAGCCACGCGGTCCCCGACCACCGGGAGCGGGGCAGGTTCATCGGCCTGTGGGCGATGTCCATGCTGGCCTCGCTGGCCGTGGGACCGCTGATCGCCGGATCGCTGCTGGAGCACGTCGGGGTGCGCTGGATCTTCCTCCTGCCCGTCCCGGTGTCCCTGGTCGTGCTGGTCGTCGCGGCGTTCCTGCTGCCCGACTCGCGGGCGCCGCACGGCCGTCGGCTGGACTGGCCCGGGCAGATCAGCGCGGCGGTCGCGGTCACCGCGGTCGTCTACGGCGTGATCGAGGGCGGCGCCGACGGCTTCGGTACGCCCCACGTGGTGGCGGCCCTGGTGCTCGGCGCGGTGAGCGCGGTCGTGTTCGTCGTCGTGGAGCGCCGCAGCGCCAGCCCGATGCTCGACCTGACGCTGTTCCGCAGTCCCGCCTTCGCCGCGACCTCCCTGGTCGCCATGATCAGCTTCCTGGGGCTGATCGGCTTCTTCTTCGCCCTGAGCCTGTACTTCGGCCTCGTGCAGCACCTGAGCACGCTGGAGGCCGGGCTGCGGCTGGTCCTGGTGTCCGGGACGTCCCTCGTCGTCGGTGTCCCCGTCGGGCGGCTGATGCACCGGGTCTCCGCGCGGGTCATGATCACCGCCGGTCTGGTGGTGATGGCGGGTTCGCTGCTGTCGCTGACCGGCATCGACGCCGGCACGTCCTACGGGTCGATCGCCTGGCGCCTGGTCCTGCTCGGCCTGGGCATGGGCACCGTCCTCACCCCGATGACGGCCTCCGCCGTCTCCTCCGTCCCGCACCACCTGGCCGGCATGGCCGCCGCGGGGAACAACGCCTTCCGCCAGGTCGGCGGCGCCCTCGGCCCGGCCGTGCTCGGCGCCCTGCTCACCACCCGCGCTCTCGGCGCCCTGCCCGGCCGCCTCGCCGACGCCGCGGTGCCGGCGGAGACCGGCGAGCACGTCCTCGCCGTCGCGCGGGAGCAGGGACTCGGCGCCGTCGCCGGGCTCGACCTGGGTGCCGCCACCGGACCGGCCCTCAGCGCGCTGGGCGGCTCCTTCCTCGACGGCCTGCGGCTCTGCCTGGTCGTGTCGGCCTCGCTCGCCCTGCTGGCCGCCCTCGCCTGCGCCGTCCTCCTGCGCCCGGCCGCGTCGGCCGCCGGCCGTCCGGCCGACGCGGCCGGTGCCGGCAGCGCGGCCGGTGCCGCGGCCCTGGCGCCGCGAACCGCCGGTGGTCCCGCGCACGTCTCCACCGGCGGCGTGCCCGCCCAGGGGGTGCGAAGCGCACCGTGACGCCGGGCGGTGGCCGGGGCACGTTGCCGTGCCCCGGCCGGTGTCGACCGCTGTTCGGGCCGGCCGTCGTCCGGTTCTCAGCAGACCGCGGTCCGGTCGTAGGTCCCGCCGACGGTGTGGAAGTACCTGCTCTGCCTGTTCGGGATCGACTGGCACGAGGTGTCCCGCCAGTAGTTGACGATGATCCGGACACGCATCGTCCTGCCGCAGTTGTTGTACACATAGCCCGCGATCCCACCGTCGGCCATGTTCGTGACGCCGCTGCGGTCGATGCAGGCCGGCGCCGTGCCCCCGGCGGCCAGCGGCGCCGAAGCGGCCTGGGCCGGCACGGCGCCGCCCAGACCTGCCAGCACGAGGGCGGCCGAGCCCGCGAGGATCCGGGACTTCGTTGCTCGCATGGTGTTCCTTTCGACGCGGTCCGCGCCCTGGAGCCTCGGAAGTCGGTTCTCCGCGAGACATGGCTCCCGGGTGCGTCGCGCCACCAGGTTCGCCGCGCCCCCGGGCCGGGCTCAACGTGATTCGGACCAGGCCGAACCACGCCGAAGCCCTGGACCGCACGCGCGCGCCGGGTGGGGCGGGCGGGCATGCCGGTGCCGGTCACGCCCTGGTGGGGTGTGACCGGCACCGGTGTGGGGAGTGGCCGGGTGGTGTCGTGTCACCCGATCTTGATGGCGGCGACCCTCGGCGGGTGGTTGGGGAAGGTGATGTCGGTCCAGCGCTCGATCCGCACGGAGTCGCCGTTGACGTCGTAGTAGGTCAGGTCGTTGTTGCCCGTGGAGATCCGGTCGACCCACCACCCGCCGAAGTCGGTCCTCCCGCCGTTCGCGTAGCAGTCGACGCTGTCGCGGCCGTCGAGGTGCGACCAGATCTTCAGGAAGTCGTTGCGGCCGCCGTCGCACTGGACGTGGTCGATGGCGAAGGCGTCGCCGCTCGGCAGGCCGACGGTGAACGTGGCGGCCGCGGCGAGCGCCATGGCCATGGAGCGGACGGCCCTCTTGGTCTTCGAGATCACGGATTCTCCCTCGTACGAGGGCCGGGACGTGGCCCGGCGCTGTCGGTGACGTCGCGTCATGACGGGAACGGCGTCGGAACGGTGCTTCGCCGTTTCGGCTCCTCACGGCCGGCGCCCGTCGGTGAAACGGCTGTGAGGAGCCGGGACCTCAACGTAGTGACCCCGGTCCCCCGTCCGGCCGCAACACTCCGGATGCGAACCGGCGGGCCGGGACATCACCCGATCGTGGCGCTCACGTGCGCACCGGGGCGGAGGCGGCAGGGGCGGTCGGGAGCCCGGGGGCGGCGCGCCACGGCCGGGTGACGGGCGGGTGGAGGGCAAGCCGTTTCGGTGTGCCGGCGCGGGGCACTTTTCGGATAGTCGCGGCAGGCGTCGGCGGGCGAGGCTGGACCCTGCCCCCCGGATGATGTGGAGACCACATGGCTCGACGACGTTCCCTGCCCCGGCTCGCCCTGGCCGTACCGGTCGTGCTGTCGCTGACCGCCTCGCTCGGGTTCCTCCCCGCGTCGGCCTCGGCGACGCCCCGAATACCCTCCGCCGCGCGGGCCGGGGACGCGCCCGCCCTGGCGTACGTCGTCAACACCGGGACCGACCGGCACACGATCGCGCAGGTGCGGCGGGCCGTCACCGCGGCCGGCGGCAGCATCGTCGTCACGTACGACGCGATCGGCGTGATCGTCGCCCACTCGGCGGACCCCGACTTCGGCAAGCGGATGCGCGCGGTGCGCGGAGTGGAGTCGGCGGGCGCCACCCGGACCGCGGCGCTGAGCACGGTGGGCACGACCGAGGAGGGCGCGGTGCGCCGCCTCTCCGAGGCCGAGGCCGCGAGGATCGCGAAGGCGTCCGACGGCGGCGAGCCCCTCGAGGCCGAGCAGTGGGACCTGCGGGCGATCGGCGCGGACAGGGCCGCGAAGGTCAACCCCGGCAGCGGGGACGTCACGGTCGCCGTGATCGACACCGGCGTCGACGACACCCACCCCGACCTCGCCGCGAACTTCTCCCCCGCGCAGTCCGCGAACTGCGCCGGCGGCAAGGCCGACACCACGTACGGCTCCTGGCGGCCGGCGGACCCGGACTACTTCCACGGCACGCACGTGGCGGGCACGATCGCCGCGGCCCGCAACGGCGTCGGCGTCGCGGGCGTGGCACCCGGCGTGAAGGTCTCCGGCATCACCGTCTCCCAGCCCACCGGGCGCCAGCTGATCTACGCCGAGAGCGTCGTGTGCGCCTTCGTGTTCGCCGCCGACCACGGTGTGCAGATCACCAACAACAGCTACTACGTGGACCCGTGGCAGTACAACTGCCTGGACGACCCCGACCAGAAGGCCATCGTCGACGCGGTCGACCGCGCCCAGCGGTACGCGCAGCGCAAGGGCACCCTCAACGTCGCCGGGGCCGGCAACGCCAGGCACGACCTGGCCTCCGCGGGCTTCACCGACGCCGGCAGCCCCAACGACTCCACCCCCGTGAACCGGACGGTCGACCCGCACCGGTGCTGGGACCTGCCCGCACAGCTGCCGGGCGTCGTCACGGTCAGCGCGACCGGCGCCAAGGGCGCGAAGGCGTACTACTCCAACTACGGCCTCGGTGTGATCGACGTCGCGGCGCCGGGCGGCGACCAGTACGTGGCCTCGGACACGCCGTCGGGGTCGGGCGGCGTCCTGTCGACGCTGCCGAACAACCAGTACGGCTACGAGCAGGGCACGTCCATGGCCACGCCCCACGTCGCCGGGGTGGCCGCGCTGCTGAAGTCCGCCCACCCGCAGGCGACCCCGGCCCAGCTGCGGGCGCTGCTCAGGGCCCAGGCCGACAACCCGGGGTGCCCGGCCGACCCGTACGACTGGAACGGCGACGGCGTCGTGGACGCCGTCTGCGCGGGCGGCGGGCGTGTCAACGGCTTCTACGGCTTCGGCGTCGTCGACGCGCTGCGCGCGGTCGGGTAGGCGGAGGGGATACCCGGCCGGGGTGTCCCGGCCGGGACCGCCAGGCGCTCGCGGTCACGCACCGTAGCGGGTGGTGTGCTGGGGGCTTTCGGGGTCGGGGAACTGGACAACGTAGGATGGCCGAACTCCCGCGCTACGCGCGAAGAGTTCCATAAATGTTCTATTTGTCTGTTTTCATCTCCCGCTTCACACGCACGGAGCCACCCTCATGGACAACCTGTCCACCGTCGACGTCGACGGCGCGATAGAGACCCGCGGCATCGAACCCGTTCCGGACCACGAGCGCCGGGGCAGAGTGCGCGAGCTCTTCCCGACCTGGGTCGCGGCGAACATCAGCGTCCTGCTGCTCACCATGGGTGCGGCCCTGGTGGTGTTCAACCGGCTGAACTTCTGGCAGGTCCTGGTCGTCGCCGCGTGCGCCGCGCTCGCCTCCTTCGGCATGGTCGGCGTGCTGTCGGTCTCCGGGAAGTGGGGCGGGGCGCCGGGCGCGACGCTCTCGCGGGCCACCTTCGGGGTGCGCGGGAACCTGTTCCCCGGCGCGATCCTGTGGATCGCCCGGTTCGGCTGGGAGACGATCAACGCCGTCACCGGCGCGTACGCGGTGCTGACCGTCCTCGACCTGCTCTTCGGCGTCAAGAGCAACACCGCGCTGATCGTGGTCACGCTCTTCGCCTTCGTCGCCTGCACCTTCCTGGTCTCCGGCATGGGCCGCAAGGCGCTGAACGTCTGCAACACCTGGTCGACGTACCTCTTCGGCGTCTTCAGCGTCCTGGTGCTGGGCTACCTGGTCGCGACCATCCACTGGAGCGAGGTCTTCGCCAAGCCCGCGGGCACCACCGCGATGATGATCGCCGGCATCGGGACCATCGCCGCCGGCGGCATCAGCTGGGTGCCCACCGGCCCGGACTTCACCCGCTACCTGCCCCACTCCGCCTCCGGCCGGAAGATCGCCGGCGTGACGGTCTCCGGCGCCGGCCTGGTGATGGTGCCGATGGTGCTGATGGGCGCCGTGATGGCGGTGGCCTCCCCCGGCCTGGCCGACGCCGCGGACCCGGTCTCCTTCCTCGGCGACCTGCTGCCGACCTGGCTGGCCGTGCCCTACCTGCTGACCGCGATCGTGGGCATGCTGCTGATCAACAGCCTGTCCATGTACTCGGCCGGCTTCACCGCCCAGACCATGGGCGTCAAGCTGCCGCGCGCCATGGCCGTCAGCATCAACGCCGTGATCTCGCTGGTCGGCGGCCTGCTGCTGATGCTGGTCGCCAAGAGCTTCCTGGGCTCCTTCATCACCTTCCTGATCCTGCTCGCCGTCTCCTTCTCGGCCTGGATCGGCGTCTACGCGGTGGACATGTTCCGTCGCCGCTCGCGTGCGGTGCGCTACGACGCCGCCGGGCTGATGGACACCACCAAGGGCAGCCGGTACTGGTACAAGGGCGGCTTCTGCTGGCAGGCGATGGTGTCCTGGGTCGTCGCGCTGCTGTTCGGCCTCGCCTTCACCAAGTGCGACTGGTTCGCCGGCCCGCTCTCCGGCACCTTCGTCGGCAAGTACGGGCTCGCCTGGGCGGCGACCATCGTGATCTCCGCCGCGATCATGGCCGTACTCCCCACCCCCCGGGAGAACACCCCCGCCGCCGGCGGGCAGGGCGCCGACGCCCCGGCGGAGCGCACCGACCGGGTCACCGTCTGACCGCACGGCGCGACCCCGCACTCCCCCGCACCGCCCCGCGGGCTCGATCGAGCCCGCGGGGCGGTGTCGTTTCCGGGCCCGCCGGCAGCGGACGGCGGGCGGTCAGCGGTCGAGGCGTCCGAAGTCGGAGTCGCAGGGCCAGCTGCAGAAGCCGGCGCGTTCGACCTCCTCGTAGAAGGGGGTGCCGTCGTCGCCGCGGTGGGCGGCCCGGTCGTGGTGGAGGTGGACGATCGGGTCGCGGTGGCGGTCCATCGGGCCGTAGCGTTCGGCGCGCCACACGAAGTCCTGGTCCTCGCCGCCCCAGCCGCAGAAGCGTTCGTCCATGCCGCCGATGCGGGTGAAGAGGTCCTCGCGCAGCCAGACGCAGCCGCCCGGCGGACGGCGCAGGTGGACCCCGCGCAGCCGGTCCGGGCCGGGGTCGGGGGCGGCGTCGAGGCAGCGGGTGCGCACCGCCCGGGCGCTGGAGGCGGGGTCGAGGAAGAGCATGTCCTCGAACGGCCAGTGGGCCTGGGTGCCGGGCCGCTGGAAGCGCTCGACGGCCCGGGCGACGAAGTCGCGGTCGACGAGGATGTCGCCGTCCAGGACGCAGACCAGCTCGGCCGGCCTGGCACCGTGGACCACGCCGACGTTGACGGTCCAGGACTTGTTGAACCGGCCGGGGTCGGGCGCGAACAGGTAGGTGTCGCAGGCGTCGGCGAACAGCTCGCGCCAGCGCGGGCGTTCGTCGCTCTCGACCACCACGACGCGGTAGCGCTCGCGCGGGTGGGACTGGTCGGCGAGCGCGTTGAGGACGGCGGCCAGGTTGCGGACCCGGCCGGTGGCGTCGTCGGGGGCGCGGAAGGGGATGACCACCGCCGCGTCGACGGGGTGGCCGGCCCGGTGCGGCTTGCGCGCGAGCGCGGCCAGCAGTTCGGCGGTGTCGGGGGCCGCGACGGCGGCCGGCGCCGCGGGCGGGCCCGGCTGGACGATCAGCCGGGACAGCGACTCGGTGCGGGCCGCGGCGGCGCGCAGCGCGTCGAGCGCCGTGTCCGCTCCCTCGGGGCGGCGCAGCAGGTCGGTGAGGGCGGCGGTGAGGTGGGCGGCGGCGGTGGCGTCGGCGGGGTCGTCGGCGAGGCGGGCGGTGCTGCTGCGGACGCGGTCGTCGTCGATGGCGGTGAGCGCGTGCGCGGCGCCGTGGTGGGCGTCGGCGGACCAGTCCCAGTAGTCGGGGGCGACGGCGCGGGAGAGCGGGTCGTGGACGAGGATCAGGCTGCTGGTGGCCGCGGCGGCGAGGGCGTCGGGGGCGGAGGGGCGGGCGGCGGGCATGGCGGTGTCGTGTCTCCCCGGCGGTGTCGGGCTGGTGTGGTGGTGGACGTGGTCGGGGCGGCGGGCAGTGTGGCGGGTGTCAGTGGGCGTCGGCGGTGGGGGTCCAGCGCAGCGGGGTGAGGTCGGGGACGACCAGGTCGGCGTGGGTGAAGTCGCCCGCGTTGTGGGAGGTGGTGAGGGCGACGCAGCGCAGTCCGGCGCTCTTGGCGGCGCTGACGCCGGCCGGGGCGTCCTCGAAGGCGAGGCCGTCGGCGGGGTGGACGCCGAGGGCGCGGCAGGCGGCGAGGTAGCCCTGGGGGTCGGGCTTGCCGGCGGTGACGTCCTCGGCGGTGACGATGACCTGGAAGAGGTCGGCACCGCCGACGTGGTCGAGCATCTCGGTGGCGTGGGCGCGCAGGCCGGAGGTGACGACGGCGAGGGGAACGCCGCGGGTGTGGAGGTCGGCGAGGAGTTCGGCGGCGCCGGGGACGGCGAAGGGCGGCGGGCTGTCGGGGCCCATGAGGTAGCCGCAGGCCTCGTCGAAGAGTTCGTCGACGGTGTGGCCGGGGAAGTGGTGGACGTGGTCGGCGAGGGCTTCCTTGCCGCGCCGGCCGACGAAGGTCGCGAGGACGGTGTCGTCGCAGGGCACGTGGTGGGTGGTGAACAGGCGGGTCCAGGCGGCGCGGCTGCGGTGTTCGGTGGCCACCAGGGTGCCGTCGAGGTCGAACAGGGCGGCCTTGGCGTGGAGGTGGTGGAGTTCGGTCATGGCGGGGTCGTCCTCTGGGTCGGGTGTGCGTGGTGCGGTGGTGGTGTGCGGGGTTCAGCCGGTGGTGGGCGCGCCGGGGCGTTCCCCGGTGGTGAACACCGGGGCGGCCGGGTCGGTTGCGTCGGCCGGGTCCGGTGTGTCGGGGGTGTCGGCCGGGTCGGTTGCGTCGGCCGGGTCCGGTGTGTCGGGGGTGTCGGCCGGGTCGGGTGCGGTGGCGACGGCGCGCAGGGCGGCGTAGCCGCAGAACGCGGTGATGAGGGCGAGTCCGGCGCTGGCGAGGGTGTAGGCGGTGGTGGGTCCGGCCCAGGTGCTGCGGCTGAGCCAGGGGTAGAGGGCGCCGAAGAGGGCGACGCCGGTGACGCCGACGACGGTGGAGAGGGTGTTGACGGTGCCGCTGAGCGTCGCGGCGTGGCGGGGCGGGACGGCGGTGGTGAGCAGGTTGAGCACGGAGGTGTTGGTGAGGCCGAGGCCGAAGCCGCCGATGCACAGGACGGCGGTGAGCGGCCAGATGGCGGTGCCCTCGCCGACGGGGACGACGGGGGCGAGGGCGTAGGCGGTGGTGAGCAGGGTGCAGCCGATGAAGGGCAGTCGGCGGGCGAGGCGGTGCGGGGCACGGCCGATGACGGGGCCGGCGAGGCCGAAGGCGAGGACCCAGCCGAGCGGGACGAGTCCGGCCTGCCAGGCGGGCAGGTGCAGGTGGTCCTGGAGGTGGAGGGAGAGCAGGTAGAGCATGGAGATGTAGGTGAGGGTGCAGCCGGAGGAGGTGGTGAGGGCCCAGCGGACGGTGGGGGTGGACAGGGGGCGCAGGTCGAGCGCGGGGGTGGCGCCGCGGGCGATGACGCGCTGTTCGGTGCGGACCAGTCGGACGGCGAGCGGGAGGGCGGCGGGCAGCAGGAGCCAGATCCAGGCGGGTCGGGTGAGGCTGAGCGGGATGAGGACGGTGAGGGAGGCGGCGGCAAGCAGCAGGGTGCCGGGGATGTCGTTGTCGCCGCGGCGGGCGGTGGTGGCGGGTCGGTCGTGCGGGAGCAGGACGACGCCGAGCAGCAGGATGAGGGCGCCGACGGGCACGTTGAGCAGGAAGACGGCGCGCCAGCCGGTGCCGAGGATGTCGGCGGAGACGATGGTGCCGCCGAGGATCTGGCCGAGGGCGGCGCCGCCGGAGAGGGTGACGGCGTTCCAGCCGAGGGCGCGGGCGCGGGCGGGGCCGGTGTACCAGCGGTGGATGCCCATGAGGACCTGGGAGATCATCAGGGAGCAGGCGGCGCCTTGCAGGCAGCGTCCGGCGATGAGGACGGGGGCGCTGGTGGCGAGTCCGCAGGCGAGGGAGGCGAGGGTGAACAGGGCGAGGCCGGAGAGGTAGACGCGGCGTACGCCGAGGCGTTCGCCGAGTCGGGCGGCGGGGGCGAGGAGGACGGCGGAGCACAGCGCGTAGGCGGTGACCATCAGGGTGAGTGCGGAGCCGCTGACGTGGAGGTCGGCGCTGACGGCGGGTACGGCCAGGTTGACGATGGCCAGGTCGATGTTGGCCATCGACTGTCCGATCAGCAGGACCAGCAGCGCGGTGCCGCTGGGTCCGGTCCGCCGGCCGGCGGGTTGCCGGGTGGTGGCTTGCACGGTGTCTCCCCTTCGTCGCTCCCCCGGCGGGTGGGCCGGTTCGTCGGCCGGGGGGTGGTCCTGGTGGTGGAACACCGGCCGGGCCGGTCGGGTTGCGTCCGGTCCGGCCGGTGGTGGCGGGGGGTGGTGGCGTCGGGTCAGGCGGTGGTGGCGTCCAGGTCGAGGTCCTGGTAGGTGGCGGCCCAGGGGAGGCGCTCTTCCAGGGCGGCGGCGGCGCGGATGACGAGGGCGTCGTTGCGGCGGCGGGCGGCGAGTTGCAGGCCGACGGGGACGCCGTTGCGGGCGCGGCCGACGGGGACGGAGGCGGCGGGGCTGGCGATCAGGTTGAACGGGCTGGTGAGGGACCAGCCGACGAACGGGTCGACGCGCTGGCCGTGGACGGTGTCGGGGCCGACGGTGTCGCGGCCGGCGGAGTTGGGGATGCCGGTGACGGCGTTGACGGGGCTGACGATCAGGTCGTAGCGGTCGAAGAGGTTCTCGAAGGCGTAGAGGACGCGGGTGCGGTCGAGGTCTTCGAGGCGGAAGTCGACGGCGCTGAGGGATTCGCCGACGCGTACGGAGTCCAGGTAGGCCTGGTCGATGGAGCCGGCGTAGGTGCCGAGCAGGTCGAGGCCGTTGTCGCGGGAGATGGCGGCGGATTCGGCGTGGGCGACGGACAGGTAGCGGCGCCACATGGCGGTGAGGTCGGCGTGCGGCAGCGGCAGGGTGAAGTCGATCTCCTCGACGGTGGCGCCGGCGTCGCGCAGGGCGGGCAGGGCGGCGCGGACGAGGGCTTCGACCTCGGGTTCGACGGGGTAGCCGCCGAGGTCGGGGCTGTAGGCGACGGTGAGGCCGGTGAGGTCGCCGTGGAGGGCGTCGACGAGCCGGTCGGGGGCGGGGTAGGAATACGGGTCGTACGGGTGCTCGCCGGACATCAGGTCGACGCCGAGGGCGGCGTCGGCGACGGTGCGGGCGAGGGTGGCGTAGCAGACCATCGGGTTGTAGCGGCGGAAGGCGTTGGGCTTGGCGGGGACGGCGACCCGGCCGAAGGTGGGCATCAGGGTGAAGACGCCGCAGAAGGCGGCGGGTACGCGCAGCGAGCCGCCGGCGTCGGAGCCCTGGGCGAGCGGGACCATGCCGGAGGCGACGGCGGCGGCGCTGCCGCCGGAGGAGCCGCCGGCGTTCATGGCGCGGTTGAAGGGTGTGGAGGCGGGGCCGAACAGGGCGCTGTCGGTGGTGGCCTTGAAGCCGAACTCGGGGGTGTTGGTCTTGCCGACGACGATCGCGCCGGCCTGTTCGAGGCGTTCGACGCAGAGGATGGTCTCCTGCGGGACGTCCTCGGCGAAGACCAGGGAGCCGCGGGCCATGCGGACGCCGGCGACGGGGTCGAGGTCCTTCACGCCGATGGGGACGCCGTGCAGCGGGCCGAGTTCGGCGCCGGAGGTGACGGCGCGTTCGGCGGCGGCGGCCTGTTCGAGGGCGCGTTCGCCGCAGACGGTCACGAAGGCGTTGACGGCGGGGTTGGTCTTCTCGATCCGCTCCAGTGCCGCCTGGACCGCCTCGACCGGGGAGATCTCCCGCCGGCGGATCGCCTCGGCGAGTCGGGTGGCGCTCAGTTCGGTGCTTTCGGTCATCTCACGCCTCGCACGGGGTTCGTCGGTTGGGCTCCAGGAGCCGGGCGTGAGGGGGAACACCGGGCCGGGCGTCCGGGTTGCACGGCGTCCGCGGCGGGGTGCGGGGCGGGGCGGTGGTGCGGGGTGCGGGGCGGGTGGGTTCGGCGGGGTCGGTGGGGCCGGCGGGCCGGGCGGGCCGTCGCGCGCGTGTACCCCGGTGTCGGGTACACGATCAACCACTTACCCCGCGCGCGATGCTCGGCTAGTCTCGCCACGGAATAGACAGGTCTAGACCTATCGGAGATCCGGTATGGCCGTCGTGTCCCGTTCCCCCCTCGCCCGTCCCGGTGGCCCCGCCACCCCGTACCCGGATCCGGACCTCCTGCGGCTGCTGGGCGAGCACTTCACCCGGGCCGAGCCGCGGGACCGGGCGCTGGCGTACGTCCACGCGCTGCTGGCCTCCCCCGGCCGGGGCAGCGCCGCGCAGATCGCCGCCCGGTCCGGCGCCGACAGCGCCTGGAGCACCCAGCGGCTGCTCACCCGCACGGTGTGGGACGCCGACCGGCTGCGCGACAGCATCCGCGCGCACGTGGTGCCGCTGCTCGGGGCTTCGGGCCCGTGCGCGGTGCTGAGCCGGCACGAGACGGCCCGGGCGGGCACCGGCGCGGTCGCGGTCGCCCCGGCCGGGGCGCGGGCCGCCAACCGGGACCGCAACATCCAGGCCGCGGCGCTGCTGTGCTACGTGTCGCGCAACCGGGCCGCGGTGATCGACCGTGAGCTGTACCTGCCCTCGCAGTGGACGTCCGACCCCGCGCGCTGCGCCCGGGCCGGCGTGCCGCCGGAACGGGTGCAGCCGCGCAGCATGGCCGACCTCGGCCAGGAGATGCTGGAACGCGCGCTGGCGGCGGCGATGCCAATCGGCTGGGTGTTCGGCGGCCCGGACTTCGCCGATCCGCAGCTGCGCCAGTGGCTGTGCCGGCGGCGGCTGCCGTTCTGCGTCGAGCTTCCCCAACTCCCGTATCCGCAGAGCGAGTCGGACGCCTCGGCGGTGCGCGCGGAGCCGGGCAGGGAGGAGGCCTGGCAGTTGCTGGGCCGCACCCTGGGCCCGGTGTACGGCCATCCGGCACCGGGTTTCCGGCTGACCCTGCTGGCCCGCCGGCTGCCGTCCGGGCACACTTCGCGCTTCCTGCTGCACGCGCCGACCACGGCGCCGGACGTCCCCGCCGCGCGGGCGATGGCGGCGGCGGGCGCGGCGGCCGCCCGGGCGGTCCACGAGGCCGACACCCGGGCCGGGTTGAGCAGCCACCAGGTGCGCACCTGGGTGGCCTGGTACCGGCACACCACGCTGGCGATGACGGCGGCCGTCCTGCACCTGGAGGCGGGGACGGCCGGCGGGGGGCGGCCCGGGGCCGCGCCGGGCGGCCCGCGGTGACGGCCCACCGGCCCGAAAGGGCCGACCGGAAGCGCAAGTACCGCTCCTTTTAGCACCTGCTTGCCGCTCCGACTCAGGTGATGTTCTAATCGGTTCGACCGGGGGGCGATGTGCGCACGCAAGAAATCGCGGGCCCGCCCTCGTTTTCCGTCAGCAGAACACATCCGACGCCGGGAGCGCAATTCCGCTCGGACGCCGCGGAGCCCCGGCGAATTCCCCCGTGAATTCGCCGAGGAAACGGGCGTTTCCCGTCGGCCCGCACCGTCCGTCCATCCGTGTTGCCGTTCGTCCGTGTTGTCCGTTCATCCGTGCATGCACCGTGTTTCGATAAGCCATTCCTACCGGGGAGCCTGCGGAACGACATGCCCCATTTGACGAGTGTCACCAGCCAGACGGCTGAGGGAGAGGTCCGGCTGGCCCTGGCGGGCCTGCGTGCCCGGGCCCAGGAGCTGAACCGGATCGCGGAGGCCACGGCCCGGCTGCTGGCCGCCCCCGACGCCCTGTCCCCGGAGTTCCCCGAGTTCCGGGAGTTCGCCCGGGAGGCGGTGCCGCGCTGGCACTTCGCCATGCTCAACGACCACGAGCGCAACGACGCGCTGGCCACCGCCCTGGAGCGGATCGTCCCGCAGGACGGCACCGTGCTGGACATCGGCGCGGGCACCGGCCTGCTGGCCATGATGGCCGTCCGGGCCGGCGCCGCCCACGTCTACAGCTGCGAGGCGAACCCGCTGATGGCGGAGGTGGCCCGACAGGTCCTGGCCGACGAGGGCTTCGCCGACCGGGTGACCGTGCTCGCCTGCCGCTCCGACGAGCTGGCGGTCGGCCGGGAACTGCCGCGCCGGGTCGACGCGGTGATCTCCGAGATCGTGGACTGCGGCCTGATCGGCGAGGGCATCCTGCCCTCGATCCGGCACGCGCGCCGCGAACTGCTCGCCCCGGACGGGGTGATGCTCCCCGAGCGGGCCCGCCTGCTGGGGGCGCTGGTGCAGAGCGAGAACGCGGTGAACCTGAACCGGGTGAACCGGGCCGGCGGCTTCGACGTGTCCCGGCTGAACGCCTTCGCCACACCGGGGCACTTCCCGATCCGGCTGCACACCTGGCCCCACCGCGTCCTGTCGGAGACGGTCGAACTGGCCTCCTTCGACTTCGCCGCGGACCCGCTCGGCCCCGGCGGCGGCAAACTCGCCCTCCCGGTGCACGAGTCGGGCACCGTGCACGCCCTGGTCGCCTGGTTCGAGCTGGAACTCGGCGGCGGCGTGACCCTGCGCAACTCGCCCGACAACATCGGCTCGCACTGGATGCAGGCACTGTTGCCGCTGGCCCACCCCGTCGAGGCGCAGGCCGGCTCCACGCTGGAGCTCGACCTCTCCTGGAGCGACACCCGCCTCTCCCTCGCCTGACGCGCACCCACCACGCTCCCCCGCCTGACGCACCGCCGCACCGCCGCACCCACGCTCCCCCGCATCCGTGCACGACCCCGCCCGGCCCGCCCCCACACCACCCGCGGAAGGCAGACCAGACATGTCGCACACACCCGTCCCCTACGAACCGTTCGAGCTGCACGGCGACGCGCTGCGCGAGGCGGTCCTGGCCTACGCCGCCAATCCGCTCTACCAGGACAACGAGGAGTGGGAGAACTCCGACAGCCCCTACCGCCGCCAGCTGCGCCCGCAGGTGCTGCCCTACCTGGACTTCGACCGGGTGGCGGGCCGCGACCGGATCCTGGAGTACAGCAGCCTCGCCGCCCAGCGCCTGCTGACCAGCATCTACGAGGCCGACCTGGTGTTCTTCCCCAAGGCCGGCCTCGGCGACCAGGCGCAGGACCTGCGCCACTACTACAGCCCCGGCAACCGGGCCCGCGGCGAGCTGATCCGCCCCGCGCTGGAACGCTTCGCCTTCGGCTTCCTCGACCAGGAGGTGGAGGTCAGCGGCGACTGGACCACCGAGAGCCTGCTCGCCTACCTGGAGGACCTCGACGTCCACGCCCAGGGCGGGGCCTCCCCCGCCGAGAAGGCCGTCCGCGATTCCTCCGACCCGAAGCGCGCGGCCAGGATGTGGCTGATCCAGTTCGCCCCGGACTTCCTGTCCGAGGCCTCGCCGATGGCCCGGAACGTCCTCGGATATTACGGCGCCGAGCAGTCGGAATGGTTCAAGATCCTCATCGACGAATACGGCTACGGCGTTCACGACACCAAGCACAGCACCCTTTTCGAGGCCACCCTGGAATCCGTCGGACTCGGCTCCGACGTACACCGCTACTGGCAGTACTACCTGGTCTCCAGCCTCGCCCTGAACAACTACTTCCACTACCTCGGAAAGAACCACGAGCACTTCTTCCGCTACGTCGGCGCGCTGTTCTACACCGAGAGCACCCTGGTGGACTTCTGCCGCCGCGCGGAGAACCTGCTCGCCGACGTGTTCGAGGGCACCGCGGACGCCCGCTACTTCTCCGAGCACGTCCACATCGACCAGCACCACGGCCGGATGGCACTGGAGAAGCTGGTCAAGCCCCTCGTCGAGCGCCACGGCGAGCAGATCATCCCCGAAATCGTGCGCGGCATCGAGGAGTTCCGCCTGCTGAGCGCCATCGCCGACGACGACTTCGCCACCCAGATCGCCTGGATGGACGACGCGGACCGCTACAAGGACCTGCACGAGCCCGTCTACGCGGCCATCACCGAGGGCCGGATCACCCCGCCGGTCGCGGACATCGTCGAGCCCTTCGGCGAGCTGTCCAACACCCACAGCCACGAGGGCGACGAGCTCTGCCACATCGTCAGCGGCACGATGCGCTTCGTCAGCGGCTTCAACTCCTACCGGATCCTGGAGGCCGGCGAGGGCACCGTGATCCAGCGCAACCGCCTGCACGGCGCGATCATCGAGTCCGAGGAGTGCGTCTACCAGATCTTCTCCGTCGGGGACTACCGCGCATGCCTGTCGTGACGTTCAAGGCCGGCGGCGCGGACAACTGCGCCCGCGTCGCCGGCCTGCCCTACGTGTACATCCGCACCGAGGCGGGCGGATCGGTGCTGCCCGCCTCCTGCCCGCACCGGGGCGGCCCGCTGAACCTGGGCACCCCCGACCCCACCGGACGGCGGCTGGTGTGCCCGTGGCACGAGCGGGGCTCCTCGCTCAGCCGGCTGCGCCGCCAGGTGCCGGCCGTCCGCTCCGGCGACACCGTCACCGCGGTGCTGCCGGGACCGGCGGACGCCGCCGCCGAACTCTGCCACCTTCCGCTGTCCCCGGCCCTCGCCGCCGGAGCCTGAACCGCCCCCGGGGGCCGCCCCCGGAGACAGGACGCTCCCGTGAACGCCCCGTCCTCCCCCCAGGTCGCCGTCATCGTCGACCCGTTCTCCTCCGGCGCCCAGTACGCGCCCCGGTTCGCCGAGTTCGGCATCCCCTCGGTCGCGGTCAGCTCGCTGCCCGAGGTACCCGCGGCCTACGCGGACTCCTGGGACGCCACCCGCTACCGGCAGCTGCTCGCCTTCGACGGCGACCTCGAACGGCTGGTGGCGCAGCTGCGCCCGCTGTCGCCGCGCTGCGTGCTGGCGGGCGCCGAGAGCGGCGTCGAGCTCACCGACCGGCTCACCGAGCGGCTGCTCCCGGAACAGGCCAACACCCCGCAGCTGTCGGCGGCGCGCCGCGACAAGGGCGCCATGGCGCAGGCGCTGCGCGCCGCCGGGGTCCCGACGATCCGCCAGATCTGCACCGACGACCCGGCGGCCGTCCGGGCCTGGATCGACCGGGAGGGCCTGGCCGGCCGCGACCTGGTGGTCAAGCCGCCCAAGAGCGGCAGCACCGACGGGGTCACCCGGGTGCCGGCCGGCGCGGACTGGCGGGTGCCGTTCGACGCCCAGCTGGGCCGGGTCAACCAGTGGCACAACCTCAACGACCGGATGATGGTGCAGGAGTACGCCCGGGGCACCGAGTTCGTGGTCGACACCTTCAGCCACCGGGGCCGGCACACCGTGGCCGACATCTGCCGCTACAGCAAGATCGACAACGGCGAGCAGATGGCCGTCTACGACAGCCTCACCTGGGTCTCCCCCGACGACCCCGCGGTGCCCGCGCTGACCCGCTACGCCGAGGCCGTGCTCGACGCGGTGGGCCTGCGCCACGGCGCCGCGCACATCGAGATCATGCTGACCGACGAGGGCCCGCGCCTGATCGAGATCAACTCCCGCCCGCACGGCGGCGGCCACCCCGCGTTCAACCTGACCGCCACCGGCGACAGCCAGGTGCACCGCGCGGTGCGCTGGTTCGCCCGCGAGGAGAGCGCCCCCAAGGGCTACCGGCTGCTGCGGCACATGACCGTGGTCTTCCTGATCGCCCGCCGCTCCGGCACGGTGTCCAACACCGCCGTCCTGGACGGGATCACGGAACTGGCGTCGTACCACCACTCGGCGGTCAGGCTCCGGGACGGCGACCGCCTGGAGGTCACCCGCGACCTGCTGGGCACCCTCACCCTCGGCTTCGCGGTGCTCGCGCACCCGGATCCGGCGCAGGTCGAACGGGACGTGGCCGCCGTCCGGGCCATGGAGGCCGCCCTCGTCGTCACGCCGGACTCCGCCGGCTCGCCTGGCTCCTCGGGCTCCGGCGGCTCCGCGCCGGTGGCGGCGGCACCGGGCCACGCCGCCCGATGACCCCGGGCGCCCTCGCCGTCGCCGCCAGCCCGGCCTTCCTGGCCAGCTGCGCGGCGGTGGTGTGCAGCCCGGGCCCGGACAGCATGCTGGTGCTGCGCCTGGTCAGCCGCACTCGCCGCCGCCCGCCGGTGCTGGCCGCCGCCGCGGGCATGCTGCTCGCCGGCGCCGGGTACGCGGTGCTGGCGGTCACCGGCGCCATGGCGGTCGTGGCGCTGCGGCCCGGACTGCTCCACGCCTGGCAGGCGGCGGGCGCGCTCGTGCTGGCCGTGACGGGCGGCCGCGCCCTGTGGGAGGCCCTGCGCGCCCGCCCGGCCGGGGCGCAGACGGAGGAGGCTGAGGGGGCGGGCGTCGACCGGCTGCCGCGGCACCTGCTGCTCGGCTTCCTCTCCACCGCGGGCAACCCGAAGGTCGGCCTGTTCCTGACGGTGTTCCTCCCGCAGTTCCTGCCGGCCGGCAGCCCGTCGGCCGGGGCGCTGCCGCTGCTGGCGGCGGTGTACCTGTCGATCGGGGCGCTGTGGCTCCTGCTGCTCACCGAGGTGGGCGTGCGGATCGTGACGGTGCGCGGGGCGAACGGGCGGGCCGCGTTCCCGCCGCTCGCGGAGCGGGTCGGCGGCGCGGTGGTGGGGCTGGTCCTGCTGGGCCTCGCCGCCGGGCTGCTCCTTCGGTGACCTGCCGGGAGGATGGACGGGTAGGTGTCCGGGTGGGTGTTCTCCGGGCGTCCGCGCGGCTTCCGGCCATGACGGACGGTCACGACAGACGGCGGCGAGGACGGGCAGGCTGGGGACGGGCGGGCTTCCGAGGGGCGGGCTTCCGAGGGGCAGGTGGAGATGGACAGCCAGGGCGGCGGCGCGGACCGGCGGCCGGGACCGGGCTCCGGGCCGCGGTGGCGGGCCCTCGGGGCAAGCCTGGACGGCGAGTTGGTGCTGCCCGGGGACGCCGGGTACGAGGTGGCGCGGCTGCCGCGCAACCTGCGGTACGCCGACCGGGCCCGCCCCGGGGCGGTCGCGTACTGCGCCGGGCCCGAGGACGTCGCCCGGTGCGTGCGGTTCGCCCGCCGGTACGGCCTGCGGCTCACGGTGCGCGGCGGCGGCCACTGCTACGGGGCCTGGTCCAGCCGGATGCCGCTGGTGGTCGACGTGTCCCGGCTGTCCGGCGTCCGGGTGGAGGCCGGCGGCCACGCGGAGATCGGCGCGGGCACCCCGCTGATCACCGTCTACGAGGAACTGGCCCGGCACGGCGTGACGGTGCCCGCCGGCAGCTGCCCGACCGTCGCCCTGGCCGGGCTGGCCCTCGGCGGCGGCCACGGGGTGGTCAGCCGCGCGTACGGGCTGACCTGCGACAGCCTGGTCGGCGCCGAGGTGGTGCTCCCCGACGGCCGGACGGTGCGCTGCGACGAGCGGATCGAACCCGACCTGCTGTGGGCCCTGCGCGGCGCGGGCAACGGCAACTTCGGCGTGGTCACCTCGCTGCGGATGCGCACCCACCCGGCCGCCGACCTGACCGCGTTCCGGGCCTCCT
Source organism: Kitasatospora sp. NPDC048298 (assembly GCF_043201465.1). Classification (NCBI taxonomy): domain Bacteria; kingdom Bacillati; phylum Actinomycetota; class Actinomycetes; order Kitasatosporales; family Streptomycetaceae; genus Kitasatospora; species Kitasatospora sp. NPDC048298. The sequence goes on along the minus strand of NZ_JBICYZ010000039.1, from coordinate 65,649 downwards.
GGCCGTACCGGGAGGCGGGCACCGTCCTGGAGCACTGGCAGGACCGGGCGTTCACCGCCCCCGACCGCCTCTGGTCGCACTTCCTGCTGGAGACCCGCCCGGGCGGCCCGGTCACCGAGGTCGCCGGGTTCCTGCTCGGCGGCGGCGGGGAGGAGGAGGCCGAGCGGTGGCTGGACGGGCTGGAAGCCGCCGCCGGACCCGCCCGCGAACGGCAGGCCGTCCGCCGGTCGTACCTGGCCGCCGTACGGGCGAACGCCGGCGGCGAGGCCGTCATCGGGCGCCCGGACGAGCAGCGCGTCGCCTTCGCCGCGGCCTCGCACTTCTTCGACCGCGGGCTCGGCCCGCAGACCGTCCGGGAGACCCTCGCGGTGCTGCGGCGCGTGCCCGACGGCGTGTGCGCCTCGATCTCCTTCAACGTCCTCGGCGGCGCCGTCAACCGGGTGCCCGCCGACGCCACCGCCTTCGTGCACCGCGACGCGCGCTTCCTGGCCCAGTGCTACGCCTGGTGGCCCGCCGACGGCCCCTCCGGCCCGTCCGACGCCACCGAGGACGCCGAGGACGCCGCCGTCCGCTGGGTCGGCGAGGCCCGCGAGGCGCTGCGCCCGTACGCCTCCGGCCACGCCTACCAGAACTACCGCGACCCGCAGCTGGCCGACTGGCGGCGGGCGTACTACGGCGCCAACCTGCCCCGGCTGGAACGGCTGCGGGCGCGCTACGACCCGGACCGGCTGCTGGACTTCCCGCAGGCCCTGTGAACGGGCGGCACCGGCTCCCCGGGGGCCTTCGGGAAGGTGAGGGGAGGTCAGGCCGGCACGGGGCGGCAGCTGCGGCAGGCCCGGTAGCCCGCCGCCCGGGCGTCGGCGGCCGAACCGAACGGCACCCGGTGCCGGTCGGTGATGCGGCGGGCGTCGGCGCAGGTCGGGTAGCAGAAGATCCGGGTGGTGTCGCTGCCCAGGAAGTGGGTGCCGTCCGCGGCGAACCGGTGCAGGCGCTCCCCGTCGATGCCCTCGTGCGCGCGCAGCCGCTCGACCAGGTCGGCGGGCAGGCCGCAGTCGAGGGGCCGGCCGTCCTCGTCGCCGAGCCGGTGCACCGGGATCAGCACCGGAACGGGGTTGGCGCGCACCGCCGCCAGCAGGTCCGCCTCGTCCGCCTCCGGCAGCCCCGCCTCGCGGCCCAGCCAGCGCGGGGGCCGCAGTTGGCCGCGCGGGATGGCGCGCACCGCCTCCAGGACGCTGCGCTGCGCCTGCGGCAGGGGGCCGTAGTCGTAGCGCAGCATGCGGTCGCGGCCGGTGCGCAGCGCGCCGACGACGCCGGGCAGCGGTTTGCCGGCGGGCAGCGCGGTGCGGCCGGTGCGGCGCAGGTGGGCCTCCTCGAAGGCCTCCGCGCCGGGGTACCAGTCGACGGGTGCGGCTGCGACGACGGCGCCGCGTCCGTGGGCGACGAACAGGGCGGTGACCGGGCCGTCGACCACGGTGTACCGGTCGTACTCGCGGTCGGCGACGCCGGCGCGTTGCAGGATCCGGATCGCCAGGTCGGCGGGCATCGGTACCTGCAGGGCGTCGAGGCCGGGCACGGTGTCGCTGTCGCTGTCGCTGTCGGGCACGGTGTGGCCGCCGGGCGGTGGGATGTCCGTGGTCCGTGCGGTGGACGCCTTGGGCGTGGCCGCGCCGTTGACCGTGCGCCGTACCGCGTCGGGTGCCGCGTCGTACGGGGCCTGGCCGTACGGGTCCCGGCCGTACGGGTCCTGGCCGTCCGGGGCCGCGTGCGGGTGTCCGCTCATCCTCTCACCTCCTCTACCGCCAGCCGGGGTTGGCTGCGCAGTGCGGCCAGCCCCCGTGACACCTGGGCCTTGACGGTGCCTACCGGGCATTCCACCAGCTCCGCGATCTCCGCGTAGCTCAGCTCTCCGACGTGCCGCAGGACCACCGGCAGCCGGTGGTGTTCGGGCAGTTCGGCGAGCGCGGCCACCAATCTCCCCCGTTCGTCCGCGTGCTCCGCCCGCTGTTCGGGTCCGGGTTTGCCGTCCACCAGGGGCAGTTCCCGGACGTCCACCCCTTCCGCGGCGGCGGGCCGCCGGGTCAGCGTGCGGACGTGGTTGCGCCACACGTTCGTGCCGATCGCCAGCAGCCAGGCCTTCGGCTGCAGGGCCTGGCGCCGCGCCGGCGGGTAGTCGCGCAGCGCCGTGTACGCCCGCAGGAAGGTGTCCTGCACCAGGTCTTCCACGTCGCGCGACGCCCCGTTCAGGCGCAGCAGCACCGAGTACACGGCGCCGCCGTGGGTGCGCACGAGTTCGGCGAACCCACGGTCGAGGTCTGCCGCGAGCAGCTCGGTGAGCGGAGGAGGCATCTCGTCCATCGTCTCTGAGAACACCGCCGGCGGCGCTGCGGTTGCACCGGGGGGCGGGCGGTCCGGCCGGGGCCCTGCCGCGCCTTGCCGGGACCGTGCAGGGAACCGGCGTGGATCCTGCCGGGTCCTGTCGGCGCGGTGCGGGGCGGGGGTGGCTAGCGTGGCCGGGGTGGACGTGCGCGAACGTGCGCGAACGTCCGTGACGTGGGGTGGGGTGTGGGGCGATGACACCACTGGGGTTGAGCGTGTCCACCTGGTGGTGGATCGTCGCGCTGGTGACGGTGCTGTTCTGGGCGCTGGCGGTGCCGCCGCAGCCGATCCGGAAGTACCGGATCATGGTGTCCCTGGCGCCGCTGTCCGGAGCGCTCTTCCTGATCGGTCACCTGAGGGGCACGGGCCTGGCCTCGGCACTGTCCATGTACGCGCTGGCCCTGCTGTCGCTGGCGCTGGGGACGGCCGGGCACCTCGGGAAGCTGTCGCGCCGGCACCTCGCGGCGCAGAAGGCGGGCGACACGGACGAGGTGCCGATCCCCGCGGGCCTGCTGCTGCAGCTGTTCCTGTGCCTGACAGCGGGCATGGTGGCGTACTTCGTGATCCAGCCGTAGGCGCTCGGCCGGTCCCGGGCGTCGAGGAGCGGGGCCCGGCGCCGGCCGCGTCCTGCCGGTCCTCCATGATGCTGCTCATGACCGATGAGCCCTTGTCCGTGTCCCTCGCCGATCTGCGCGGTGCGTTCGACGTGCTGCTGAGCCGGCTGGAGGCCGCGACGGCGGGCGATGCCGTCGCCCTGGAGCAGGACTACTTCTGGGCGGTTCCGCAGGACGATCTGTACGACGTGACGAGGGAGCCGGGCGACCTGACGATCGGCTCCCTCGTGGAGTCCTGGGGGCAGGTGCGGGAGTTGCTCGCCGACCGGGACCGCGCTGTCGGACACCACCTGGTGTGGCTCGCCGACGTCCTGCGGGCGGTCGGGCGGGAGTTTCCGGCGTAGCGGGTCGTGGGTGCGCCGGCGAGGTCTGTCACCCGGGTCGGCCTCACGCCGGCGGGCGGCCGGCACGTGGCCGGCCGCCCGTCGGCGGCTCCCGCCGGGTGGGCGGGTGTCAGAGCGTGGTTCAGCCGAGGGTCAGCGACCTGGAGTGCGTCCGCCAGGCCTCGTCCACCGACATGGTCTCGCCCTTGTAGCTGGGGCTCGCGTAGCCGGTGGCCTGGGCGCCGGTGAACAGGTTGAACCAGCAGTTGGCGTACGGGCGCAGCGAGTACACGTGGTTGGTGAGCGGGGCGGGGATGTCGAACGAGTAGTCGGCGCTGTTCCCGTTGTAGCAATCGTGCGGGCCGGTGAAAGTCACCGATTCACCCTCGAAGAAGAAGTCCTGGTAGATCGTCCCCAGGACGACCAGGTTGGACAGGCCGGCCGAGCTGTTCAGTTCCTCGGCGAACGCGCTGTCACGGGCGGCCGCGGCGGCGCTCAGCGGGGCGTCGGTGACGTGCCCGCCGGTGGCGTAGCCGATGGCCTCGCGGTAGGTGCCGAAGCACTTCGACTGCCCGCCGTCCGCGTTCACCACGCAGTGCCGGTTCGAGGTTCCGGACGCCGCGGGCTGGGCGACGGCCGTGGCCGCGCCGGACAGGGACAGCGCGATCGCCGCCGCCGCGAGGGCGGTTCCGGTGCGCTTGAAGGAGCGTGCCATGCGTGATCAACTCCTGGCTCAGATGGGCGACTTGTCGAGCACCCGTGCTCGCCGGGGTGCTCTTCGCCGATTCTGTGCGAGGCCGTTCGGGGCGGGGTATCCGAGAAATCTAGGACATGTCCGCGTCACCTCGCTTCGCGGCCCGGCGGGCGGCGGTGCGGTCAGGCGATGCGGACCGTCAGGGGGCCCGTGCCGCTCGCGTGGGCGAGGTGGGCCGCTTCCTGCTCGAGCGCCTTCAGGGGAAGGGCGGCGCTGTCCGGGAACGGGGTGACCACCAGGTCCTGGCCGGTGGTCTCCCAGACGCCGACGATCCGGCCGTCGACCACGACGGTCGGGGAGATCCACCCGGACTGGCGGCTCACCAGGGCGCGGTGCCGCGGCGCGAGCAGCAGTTCGTCCTTGGTGCCGGGGCCGAGGACGTACTGGTCGAAGCCGCCGAGCAGGCGCACTCCCTCGGACGGGGTGGTGGCGGCGAGTTCCTCCGCGTGCTCGGTGAGGATGAGCGCCTTGCGGCCCTCGAACTCGACCTCGGTCAGCCGGTCGCCCATGCCCTCGAACCACCGGCGCAGCTTGGGCTTGCTGGTGCTGTTGAGGCACAGCCAGCGGTCGAACACCTCGGGCGTGGCGGGGCCGTGGGCGCCGAGGTAGGAGGCGATCACCACGGGCGCGGCCTCCTCGGGCGCGGGCACGCCGTTCCAGTCGGCGAACCGGCTCGCCGGCTTGACGAAGGTGACCTTGTTGCCCCGGCTGGGGCCGTGGCAGAGCACGCCGCGCCAGGCGAGCGGCTTGAGGACGGAGCCCCAGCCGGAGCGCAGCCGCTCCTCCATGCTCCTGAAGCGCCGGTCGGCGACGAGGCGGGTGACCAGTTCGTCGCGGGTGAGGGCCGCTCCCCCGTCGAGGATGCCGGAGACCTCGTCGGTCAGCGCGTCGATCTGCTCCGGGCTGACGCCGGAGGCCTTCTGCCAGGAGGGCTTGAGCCAGGTGCCCAGGTCCGCCATGAGCGACAGGTAGGCGCCGGCCTCGGCGGGGCGCAGCAGGTGGAGGGTGCCGCGTACGGCCCAGGTCTTCAGGAGGGTGCGGTCGGTGACGGCCTGGTCGACGCCGGTGGGGTCGGGGGTGGACTGGCGCAGGGCGACGGCGAGTTCGGCGGCGCTCCAGACCTGGGCCTGGACGCCGGCGAGCCTGCTGACGATCTCGCCCGCGCCGGCGCCGGTCCGCGGGTCGAGGTGCTGGCGCCGCATCCGCCAGGCGGTCACCTGCTCCTGGTCGACCTTCACGTCGCCCCCCTTTCAGCCAACGGGTTCCTCACCCTACACCGCGCCGGGCGGGGTGCCTTCAGGGGCAAGTGGCCTGGTGGGAAAGGGGGTTCGGGGCGGGGTCTGGTCAGAGGGGCTTGCGGCGGCCGGTCTCGCCCCTGAGGCCGCCGACGTTGATCGGTTGGAGGATGACGGTGATCGCGCCGGCCGAGAAGTGCTGCACGGGGCCGCCGGTGTTCCGTCCGTGGAAGCTGTGCGGCAGTGCCTGTCCGGTGGTCGGGTCGGTGCCGGCGGTGTACATGTCGATGATGCCCTCGTGGCCCTGGCGGGCCTTGGCGTCGTTGCCGTCGGCGGCCTGTTCCACGGTGATGTGGTCGTCGCCGTCGACGGCGACGACGGCGGCCACGTGGTAGGGCCAGCCGCTGGTGTTGTCGGGCCGCTCGTGGTCCCCGTGCCACGCGGTCTCCACGATGGCGAACGCCTGGCCGGGGTTGGGCCGTTCCTCGCCGTTCGCGTTCGGGCCGCCGGGCCGGGCGTTCGCGTAGGCCGTGGCGCCCTGGGCGTTCTCCTGGTCGCCCAGGCCGAACTGGTGGCCGCCCCGGGCGAATTCGCTGGCGTCCTGCCCCAGGGCCAGCCGCTGCTGGTGCATGATCTCCTCGGCGGTGTGGGCGCAGTCGGCGAGGAAGGCGGTCGACGGCTCGTACTGGGCGTAGGTGCGCCCCGCGATCTGCCCGCTCTGCCCGGTCGGCTCGCAGTACCGGGGCGCCGGGGCGCCCTCCGCGACCCAGAGGACGGTGGTGTCCGCGCCGGCTTCGACGGTCATGAGGTAGAGGCCGCTCTGCGAGACCCGTACGGGCCCCAGTTCCTCGGTGTCGACCTCGGCGAAGCGCTGGACGGCCGTCGCGCCGTCGCCGCGCGCCGCACCGTGGGTGTCCCGGTCGCCGTGGGTGCCCCGGTCGCCGTGGGTGTCCCGGTCGCCCGGCTCGGGCCTGCGGATCATCACCCGGTGCGCGTTGGCCTCGGCCTCGCGCTCGAAGCGGTCCCCGGGGTGGGAGATGCTCAGTCCCGACCCGTTGTCGGTACCGGCCACCGGGCCCTGGCGCTGCTGGATGACGTGCGTCAGTTCGTGGGCGAGGGTGTGCTTGTCGCCGCCGCCGTCGCCGATGACGACGTGGCTGCCGGAGGTGTAGGCGCGGGCGCCCACCTCGGCGGCGGAGGCGCGGGCCGCGGAGCCGGTGTGCAGGCGGACGTCGGAGAAGTCGGCGCCGAGGCGGGATTCCATCTCCTGGCGCAGCGTCCCGTCCAGCGGCTTGCCCGGCGCGCGCAGCACGTCGTGCACCGCGGACAGCTGCACCGGCTCGGCGTCGCCCTGCCGGTGGCGGTTGCGCTGGAGCATCCGGACGACGGCCGCGTTGCCGGTGGTGCGCTGCAGTTCGAGGAGCTTGCCGGGCGTCTGCCCGTCCGGGGTCCGTCCCGCCCGCGTGGCCGCGGCCCTGGTGGCGGGCTGCGGCTGCCTGTCCTGCTTCGCCGGCTCGTGCGCGTGCATGGGACTCCGCTCGTAGGGCTGGCCGTTTCGCTGTGCCCTCCCTGCATACCCGGTGCGGCGCTCGCGGGTAAGGGGTGGACGGGCACGATGCGGTGCCCGTCCAGGCAGCGCGCCCGGGCCGGTCCGGGCCGCGGGCCGGTCGAGCGGGGGCCGGTCGACCGGGGGCCGGTTCAGGCCTGCGGGCCGGCGTGGGCGATGTGCACGGGGTCGGGGACGTCCTCGACGGTGGTGCGGCGGCCGGTGGGGAGCAGGTCGGTGCTCTCGAAGGGCTCCAGGGTCTCCCGGCCCTCGGGCATCACCTGGTGGTGCCAGCGGCGCAGCAGCGGGTCGGGCTCGTCGGGGAGGTAGAAGGAGTTGTGGACGACGGCCTGCGCGCCCACCAGGCCCTCCTCGCGGGCGGTCGGGCTGTCGAGGACGGTCACCACGTCGCCGTTCTCGAAGGGCGGTGGTGTCGCGGCCTCCTCCTCGCCGACCTGGGCGCCGCGGACGGCGGGGTGCAGGAAGGTGTCGGTGCCGGTGCGTTCCCAGGCGGGCCAGTCGCCGTCCGAGTCGGGGCTCAGACCCAGGGCGCGCAGGCAGTCGGCGGTGGCGGACGTGGGCTCCAGCTCGACGTCGTAGCCGAGCAGTTCGGGGGTGCGCGGGTACGGGCCCCGGGAGGTGACCGTGGCGCGGCCGAACGGGGCCAGGGCGGCGGCGACTTCGCGGGTGAGTGCGGCGTCCTGCTCGGCGGGGGCCTCCAGCCAGAGGTTCATCCAGACGAGGCGGTGGGGGGCCAGGGCCATGGTGCGGTCGTCTCCAGGGTGGGGCGGTCGGCGGTGCCAGGGAATTCGGCCGGCTGTTCCGGTCAATTCACTGACGGCTGGGCATTGTTGGGGGATTCGGCGGAAGAAGGGGCGGCGCCGGCCCCGATGGTCGTTTTCTCCATCGGGGCCGGGCCGAAAGGCGTTACCGCCCGGGACGGTTCACCGTATTCAGTGCGTCACGTATCCGTCCGGGGCGATGTTGGCGTGCTCGAAGTCCTTCCCCTGGTTCTTGCCGCTGGAGAAGATGGAGAACTTCGTTCCCTTCTTCACCTGGACGTCCCATTCGTCCTTGCCGTCCGTCGCCTTCTTCCAGAGGTTGCCGTAGGCGTCCTTGAAACCGCCGCCGCGTTCCGGCTTGCCCATCCAGCCCTTCGGCGGGACGAACGGCACGGGGCCCTCGAGGTCGGTCGGCAGGTTGTGCTTGATCGCCGCGGCCCGCAGCTTGGTGTTCGTCTTGTACGCCTTCTCGGCGTCGCGGGCGAGGGAGTTGAGCGTGGCCACGCCGTCGCCGAGCTTGGTCACCGACATGTGCTTGAGGCTCTGGGCGGCCCATTCCACCCACTTCATGTCGGTCGCCCGCTTGGCGATCTTCTCGTTCTTGGCCAGCAGCTTGGCGATCTTCGCCGGCTTGCTCGCGGCGTCACCCAGGTACGGGATGAAGCCGACGGCGGACAGGCCCGCGCCGGTCCAGTCGCCGCGGAAGAGGCTGAGGACGCCCGAGGCCCCGTCGCTGATCGGGGTGGGGTCGAAGATGCCGGCGATGTCCAGCGCGAGGGTGGCGGCGTCGGCGGCGGAGATGCCGCCCTCCATGACCAGTTCCTCGTCCGGGTGCTCCGGCTCGTACCCGTCGTCCGAGCCGCCCGGGTCGCCGGGCTCGGCCGGGGCGGTGGCGTTCGCCTGGGCCTCCTGCCGGGCCAGGTCCATGGCGTGGGACAGCGCCTGGCCGGCGGCGGCGAGCGCCTCGGCGGCGCTCTGGCCGGCGGCGACGGCCGAGTTGTACGCCTGGTCGGCCGACGCGTAGGCGGCGCGGGCCGAAGCGGCGGCCGCGGTGGCGGAGTTGGCGGCGCGGTGGGCGGACTGGGTCGCCTGGGCGGCCGAGGTGCCGGCCGAGGCGGCCGCGTTCTTCGCCGTGGCGGCCGAGGCGGCGGCCTGGCGGGCCGAGGCGTCGGCGGCGGAGGCCGCGGCCGAGGCCTGGCCGGCGGCGACCGAGGCGGCGGCCGCGGAGTCGCCGGCCTGCCGGGCGTAGCCGGCGGCCTCGGCGGCGGCACCGCGCGCGGTGGCCGCGGCCTCGGCGGCCTCGGCGGCGTTGCGGGTGGCGGTCGCGGCGATCGCCTTGCCCTCGGCGACCAGGCGCTGGACGCTGGCGACGTGGACGGCGTCGGTCTGGTCGCGCTGGGCCGCCACGTACTGGGTGACGGCGACGAAGTCGCGCAGCAGCGGGGCGGGCCCGGAGAGCGCGACCTGGGCCGCGGCGCGGACCCGCGGTCCGCCCTGGACGCTGAGCCGCAGCGCCTCGACCTTGTCGTCCTCCTCGCGCGCCCGGTACTGGCCGGTGGCGACGAAGGCGAGCAGGGCCTCGGTGGTGCCGGTGTCGAGGGCGGCCGAGCCGGCCTCCTTGACGGCCTTGCCGCCCGCGTTCATCAGGGCGAGGACCTGGACCCGGTAGTCGTCCTTGAGCACGGTGTGCCGGCCGGTCTCCAGGAACGCCGCCCGCTGGTCCGCGGGGGTGTCGAGGGCGGCGAGGGCGGCCGCCTTGAGGGCGGGGGTGCCGGTCGTGGCGAGGTTGGCGATCTTCGTGTAGTCGTCCTGGGCCGCCGCCTCCTGGCGTCCGGTGGCGAGCCACTGCCGGACGTCGGCGTCGGTGCCGGACAGGGCGGCCTCGGCGGTGCGCTCGGTCCACGGCGAGCCGGTCGCCATCAGGTGGACGGCGGCCTTGCGGGCCTTGGCGAGGGCGGTCGCGGGCTCGGTGCCGGGCGCGGCGGCCTCGGCCAGGAGCTGCTTGGTCTCCTCGTCCTGGCGCTGGGCCTCGGCGCGCTCGGTCGCCTGGGCGGCCTGCTGCTCGGTGTACTGCTGCTTGAGCTCCTCGGCGGCCACGATGGCGAGGTCGCGGTTGCTCTCCAGGGCGGCCTTCTCGGCCTCCCGGGCGGTCTTCTCCACCTGATCGGCCTGGTTGGCGGCGCTGGTGGCCCGCTCCGCGGCCTTGACGGCGGCGTTGGCGTGCTCGGTGGCGAGGTTGGCCCAGTTGCCGGCCTGGCCGGCGTGGTTGGCCGCGTCCTCGGCCGCCTGGGCGGCGGCGGTGGCGTGTCCGGCGGACTCGGTGGCGGCGGCGCGCGCCTGCTGGGCCGCCGTCAGGGCCTGCGTCGCCATCGTCTTGGCGGTGCCGGCGGCGGCGCTGGCGGTGGCGGACAGGCGGCGGGCCTTGGCGGCGGCCGCGTTCGCCCGCTGGGCCTCGGCCTGGGCCACCGCGCTGTTGCCGCCCGCGTCGGCGGCGGCCTGGGCGGCGGCGGCGGCGTGGAGGCCGGCGTCGACGGCCTGGCCGACCGAGGTGAGGGCCTCGGTCAGGGCGCCGACGGCCCGGAACACGGACTCGGCGGCCGTGGTGGCGCCCTGCGCGGCGTCCCGGGCGGCCTTGGCGGCGTCCCGGGCGGCGGCGGCCTGCGACTCGTCCTTCGCGGCGGCGGAGGCCGCCTCGTAGGCGCGGGCCGCCGCCCGCCCCGCGGCGGCCGCGGCGGACGCCGCGGCGGACGCCGCAGCGGACGCGGTGCGGGCCGCGCTGCTGGCCGCGTTGGCGGCGTTGATCGCGGTGCGGGCGGCGTTGGCCGCGCTCTCGGCGGCGTCGGCGGCGCGGTGGGCGGCGGCGGTCGCCTTCTGGGCGGAGCCCTGGGCGGCGGCGGTCTCGGCGGCCGCCTTCTGGGCCGCCTCCTTGGCCAGGCGCGCGGCGTCGACGGCGCGGCCCGAGGCCTCCTTCGCGGCGGCGGTCTCCTTGGCGGCCTCCTGGCCGGCCTGGCGGGCGGTCTCGACCAGCTGGCCGACCGTCATGGCCTCCTGGTCCTGGGCGCGGGCCGCGTACTGGCCCTCCCGCAGGAACTCCCGTACGGCGCCGGCGCCGGCGCTCAGGGCGGCGCTGCCCGCGCTCTTCACCTGCGGGCCGCCGAAGTTCATCAGCCGCAGGGCCTGGACCCGGTCGTCCTCCTCCTGCGCCTTCTGCAGGTCGACGGAGAGGAACTGGGCGACGGCCTCGGGTGAGCCGTCGTTGAGGGCCTTCTGCCCGGCCTCCTGCACCGCGGTGCCGCCGGTGTTCATCGCGCGCAGCACGCTGACCTTGCGGTCGTCGGCCAGCGGCGCGTTCCAGCCGGTCGCCAGGAAGGCGTGCACGTCCTGCGGCGTTCCGGCGAGCGCGGTCTGCGCGGCCTCGCGCACGCCGGGCCCGCTGACGTTCAGCAGCTGGAGGACGGCGAGCCGCTCGTCCTGCTCGGTGGCGATCCTGCGCCCGGTGTCCAGGAAGGCGGCGATGTCGCCGTCGGTGCCGGCCAGGGCGGCCTCGGCGGCGGCCTTCACGGAGTCGCCGCCGGTCCTCCACTCGGCGACGGCCTGGGCCCGCGGGCTCGCGCCGGGCGTCCCGTCCGTCGCGGCGGCGGCGCCGGAGAGCGACCCGGTAGTGAGAACGATCACGGTGGCGGCCGCCAGGAGACGGGCCGTCAGTCCGTGGCGTGGCCGTAGGGGGGATGCGGCCTTCCAGCGCCCCCCAGGTATCTGCTGTGTCATATCCCCTCGAAAACACGTCAGTTCGGTAGAAGGACCGATTGGTTCGGCCCGTCCGACCGCACATGATGGCACGTCGGACGGAAACTTTGGATACCGCTCCTTGGCTGACGAGAGGTCAAGCCATTACTTTTGGCTCCTGGTTCGCAATTCACTGCATCGTGGACATCTCGGGGTCGGCGGCCGCCCCCGATGGTGATATCAATGTCCCCGTCAGTTCGGTGGGGGGATGGCAGGTCCTGGAATGCGCGTGCCCGTGCACGGCGTCCGTCCGGGATCCCGCGGGTCTTCGCACCGGCGGGACACTTCATGACGGAAAAGACCACATCCATGGGGGGTGAGGAGCCCGAATGAGGGCCTCTTCTCGAATCCTGGCCGCCGCCGCGACGGCCGGTCTCACGCTTCTCGCCGGAACCGCCGGCGTCCCGGTCGCCCACGCGTCGACCACCGGTACCGCACCGTTCACCGTCGAGGACTACTCCTACCCGGGCGCGGACCGCGTCCTGGCCGAGCAGGGCATCCGCCTGAAGTCCGGCAACGGCAACATCACGCTCACCACCTGCTCGGCCGGCGGCGCCGGCCTCCTGCGGATCATGGCGCGCACCCGGGACGACATCTGCTTCCGGATGACCGGCACCGTCGGCCGCCTCAGCCTCGAGGTGCCGCGGGTGCACGGCATCCAGAGCGACGGCGTGCGCGACGTGTCCGTGTCGATGTCCGTCGACGGCACCACCACCTCGTTCAAGGTGGACAAGAGCCTGTGGACGGCGGTCGGCGAGGCCGCCGACCCCCAGAGCCGCCCCCACACCCTGCTGGACATCACGGCCACCGGGCCGGTCTCGTCCAACTCCGGCCTGTCGGACCGCCCCTACGTGGCCAAGCTCGACATCGGCGGCCGCGGCTGCACCGGCACGCTGGTCGACCCGCGCTGGGTGCTCACCGCCGCGAGCTGCTTCGCCGACGACCCCGCCCAGTCCCTCGCCGTCCCGGCGGGCGCCCCGAAGAAGCGGACCACCGTGACGGTCGGGCGCGGGGACCTCAACGGCACCGGCGGCCACACCACCGACATCGTCGAGCTGGTGCCGCGCGCCGACCGCGACCTGGTGATGGCCCGGCTGGACCTGCCCGCCTACGGCATCACCCCGGTCGCCGTGGCCGCCACCGCCCCGGTCCAGGGCGAGGAGCTGAAGGTCACCGGCTACGGCCGCACCCGCACGGAGTGGGTCCCCGCCGCTCCCCACACGGCGGCGTTCAGTGTCGGCACCGTCGAGGCCACCGGCATCGACGTGGCGGCCAAGGCCCCCGCCGACGCCACCGTCTGCCTGGGCGACGCCGGCGGTCCCGCCGTCCGCGAGGCGGCCGGCAAGGCCGAGGTCGTCGCCGTCACCAGCCGCTCCTGGCAGGGCGGTTGCCTCACCTCCGCCGAGACCCGCACCGGCGCCTACGAGACCCGGGTGGACGACCTCGGACCGTGGATCACGGCCCTGCGGGACCGTCGTTCCGCCGCCGTGAACGAGGCCGGCACCGGCCGTCTGCGCTTCACGGACTTCGACGGCGACGGCAAGCCCGACTACGTGACGGTCGAGGACAACGGCTCGGTCAAGGTCTGGCTGAACCACGGCGGCGACCCGGCGGGCGGCTGGCAGGGCATCGGCCAGGTCGCCACCGGCGTCACCACCGACCGCTCCCGCGTGCGGCTCGCCGACTTCAACGGCGACGGCAAGGCCGACTACATCGTCGTCAACCCCGACGGCTCCGTGAACGTCTGGCTCAACCACGGCGGCGACCAGGTCCGCGCCTGGGAGCCCGTCGGCCGCGTCGCCGTCGGCGTCACCAACCGCCAGGACCAGGTCCGCTTCGCCGACTTCGACGGCGACGGCCGCGCCGACTACCTGGTCATCGAGGACAGCGGCGCCGTCAAGGTCTGGCTGAACCGCGGCGGCGACATCGCCGGTCCCAACGGCTGGCAGGGCATCGGCCAGGTCGCCACCGGCGTCACCTCCGACCGCTCCCGGGTGCGGCTCGCCGACTTCAACGGCGACGGCAAGGCCGACTACATCGTCGTGAGCGCCGACGGCTCCGTGAACGTCTGGCTCAACCGCGGCGGCGACCAGGTCGCCCCCTGGGAGTCCGTCGGTCGCGTCGCCGCCGGTCTGACGACGGACAACAACGCCGTCTTCCTGACGGACTTCACCGGTGACGGCCGCGCCGACTACCTCTGGAACGCCGGCGACGGCAGCACCAGCGCGTACGCCAACAAGGGCGGCGACGGGCACGGCGGCTGGGACTTCCTCGGCCGGATCGCCTCCGGCGCCTGAGCCCGGGCCCCCGATCCCGGACCGTTCCGCCACCGGATCCACCATCCGCGTGGACGGGCCCGAGCGACCGCCGTGCGCGGCGGCCGCTCGGGCCCGTCCCGTGTTCCCCTCGCCTCCCCAAGACTGGAAACCCTCGTGAAACGCGTCTCCCTGATCGCCCTGGCCGCCCTCACCGCCGCCCTGGCCCCGACCGCGGCCTCCGCCGGGACCCCGGCCGCGCCCGCTGCTGTTACCTCCGCCGCCGCCGCTGCCGCGACCCCGGCGCCGGCTCCGATCCCGATCAAGGTCATGCCGCTCGGTGACTCGATCACCGACGGGGCGGGCAGCACCACCGGCGCGGGCTACCGCGCACCCCTGTGGGACCTGACCGCCCAGCAGTCCCCGTACACCGTCGACCTGGTCGGCACCTCCTCCTCCGGCGCCGTCGCGGACCCCGACCACGAGGGGCACAGCGGCTACCGGATCGACCAGGTCCGCGCGGACATCGACCGCTGGCTGTCCGCCGCCGACCCCGACGTCGTCCTGCTGCACCTCGGCATCAACGACCTGAAGTGGGACGCGAACGCCGACCCGGTGCAGGCCGCCCAGCGGCTGTCCGACCTGGTCGACCGCATCTTCGCCGACAAGCCGGGCGTGACCGTCGTCGTGCAGGGCCTGCTGACCGCCACCCCCGGTCTGGAGCAGAAGACCGCCGTGTTCAACCGCGAGTTCGCCGCGCTCCAGGACCGGGGCCAGAACCCGGCCGGTGGGGCCGCCGGCCGGCACTTCCGGTACGTGGGCCCGGCGGACCTCGACGCCGCGGCCGACCTCCCGGACCGGCTGCACCCCAACGACGGCGGCTACCGCAAGATGGCCGAGGTCTTCCACCGGGCGCTGGACCAGGCCGTCGCCGACGGCTGGACGTCCCGCCCCGCGGCCCCCCGGGCCGGCAACGAGGTGGGCGGCAGCGGGCGCGTGCGGTGGGCGGACTTCGACGGCGACGGCAAGCCCGACTACGTGACGGTCGAGGACAGCGGCGCCGTCCGGGTCTGGCTGAACCGCGGCGGCGACCCGGCCGGCGCGGGCGGCTGGCAGGGCATCGGCCAGGTCGCCACCGGCGTCACCACCGACCGCAGCCGCGTGCGGCTCGCCGACTTCGACGGCGACGGCAAGGCCGACTACATCGTCGTCAACCCCGACGGCTCCGTGAACGTCTGGCTCAACCACGGCGGCGACCAGGTCGCCCCCTGGGAGCCCCTCGGACGGGTCGCCACCGGCGTCACCAACCGCCAGGACCAGGTCCGCTTCGCCGACTTCGACGGCGACGGCCGCACCGACTACCTGGTCATCGAGGACAGCGGCGCCGTCAAGGCCTGGCTGAACCGCGGCGGCGACCCGGCCGGCGCGGGCGGCTGGTACGGCATCGGCCAGGTCGCCACCGGCGTCACCACCGACCGCAGCCGCGTGCGGCTCGCCGACCTCGACGGCGACGGCAAGGCCGACTACCTCCTGATCAACCCCGACGGCTCCGTCGGCGCCTGGCTCAACCACGGCGGCGACCGCCACGGCGGCTGGCTGCCCACCGGCCGGATCGCCACCGGCGTCACCGACCACCAGGAGCAGGTCGCCCTCGTCGACTTCGACGGCGACACCCACGCCGACTACCTCCTGACGGACACCGGCGGCGCCGTCACCGCCTACGCCTACCGCGGGGGCGACGGCGCCGGCGGCTGGGCCGACCTCGGCCGCATCGCCGGCGGCGCGTAGCGGCGCGGGGGGGGGGGGGGGCCCCCCGGCGCGGCGGGGGGGGGGGCGGGGGGCCGCTGGTCCGCGGC
>NZ_JBICYZ010000039.1:0-50112 GCF_043201465.1 Kitasatospora sp. NPDC048298 | reverse complement strand
GCGCCCGCATCGCGGGGGGCGCGTCGCGGCGCGCCGTCCCGTTCGCCGCCCGGGCCCGGATCCGGGCCCGGGCGGCGAACGTGACGGATGCCGGTGTCCGGTGCGCTGTCATCGAGTGGGTCATGGAGTATGTTGAACGCGTTCAAATAGAACCGGACGGGCCCGACGGCCCGTCCGGCGAGGCGTCTTGGGGGAAACGCGATGAAGGTGCTCAGGGGTGTGGCGGCGGCGGCCCTGCTGCTCGGGCTCTGCGGCTGCCAGGCGGCCGCGGGGGCGGGGGCGGGCTCCGCCGGGTCGGGATCCTCCGGATCGGACTCCGCGGAATCGATGGCGGAAGCGGTCTCGATCAACCCCCTCGACGGCAGCCGCCTACTGGAGACCGCGACCGAGAACGCGATGGCGGCCGGATCGGTCACGGCCGAGCTCCGGGCCTCGGTGATGGGCCAGCCGGTCACGGGGAGGGTCTCCGTGGACGGCTCCCGCCACTGCGTCGGGTCCCTCGAACTGTCCAAGCTCGGCCCGGTGGACTTCCTCTCCGACGGGACCCACGCCTGGCTGAAGGCCGGCGAACGCCTCTGGGGCGCCGAGCGCGGCGCGGTGATCGGCGACAGGTACGTCACCGGCCCCGAATCCGACGGCGTGTTCCGGTCCCTGACCGTCTTCTGCTCCGCCGCCGACCGGGCCCTCACCGGCGACCTCGGCCTCGGCGAGGTGACCGGGCAGAGCCGTCGGCGGACGGGCGGAACCACCACGGTCACCCTGGTCGACCGCGACGGCGCCCAGGCCGAGGTCAGCGAGACCGGGACGCCGTACGTCACCCGGCTCCGCTCGGGCCGGAACGCGGAGCCGTTCGACTTCACCTACCGCGACTACGGGAAGGCGCTCGCCTTCACCCCTCCCCCGGCCGACGCGGTCGTCGACGTCGCGACCGCGCTGCCGGCCCCCGCCGAGCGGGCCGACGGCTGACCCGGCCGGCGGCGTGACGCGGCGGCAGCGGCAGCGGCGCGCAGGCCCGGGGCCGGGCTCGACAGGACCGGTGTGGCGGTCGTGGTCCGATGCGCGGCCTCCGCCATGGACGCCTGGGCGAGGACGATGACGTCCGCCCCGTCCACGGCGTCGACGGCGGCGGTGATCGCGGACAGGTAGCCGGCGTGGTCACCGCTCTCGAACCAGTCCCAGGCGCCCTCGACCACCGTGGCCGTCACCGTGACCGGCCGGCCGGACCGGGCGGCCTCCTCCTCGACGAGGGCCACCGTCGGGCCCACGGTGCCGGCCAGGGCGGCGATCACCACGACGCGCGTCGTGGTCCGGCCCCCGCCGGGCGCGGCGGCGACGGCGGCCGCCGCCATCGGACGGTCGACGCGCAGCACGGGCACCCCCAGCGCCTCGGCCCGGGCCTCCGCGACCCCGCCGATCGTCGAGCAGGTGCACAACACCGCCGCCGCCCCCTCGGCGACCGCCGAGGCGAGCACCCGGTCGATGTCCCCCGCGACGGACTCGGGCCCGTCGGCCCGGGCCCCGGCCAGCAGTTCCTCGGACACGACGTGCCGCAGGGGCAGCCCGGGGTGGTCGCGGTCGCGCAGCGCGTCGAAGACCGGGACGTGGACGGACGAGGTGTGGAGCAGCGCCAGCATGCGCGCGATGCTAGCCGCCACGGTCGAACGCCCGACCGGCCGGGTGGGGCGGTGTGCGGGTGCAGGCTGCGCACCTGCGGCACGGCCCCCACCCCCACCGCTCCGCCGCTTCCGGCCGGCCCCGCTGGAGCACCTGCGGGACGTTCGGCGAGGGCAGGGCCAGGGGACGGCCCCGGGGGCGGGCGGCGGCGACTCAGGGGGCGGTGAAGAGCCCGGGGAAGGACGGGGCCAGCCAGGGCCGGCGGCCCCAGGCGAGCACCTTGCCGCGGGCGATGGCGCCGGTGGTGGAGTAGCGGCCCAGTGCGAGCAGGAAGAACGCCACCGGTTCGATGAGGATCGTGCAGTCCGGGCGGCGCGGCGGTTCCTGGCCCACCACGACGGTGCCGTCGGTGAAGGTCACCGTGAACCCGCCCTGGCCGCGCAGCCGCAGCCGGTAGCAGGCGCTGTGGCCGGCTGCGGTGCGGGCGTCCGTCACCAGGGGCATGGCCGTGCGCAGGAACGGCATCGTCAGGGCGACGCGTCGCCGGTCGATCGGGTGTGGCCGGCCGAGGGCGACGGCGATGTCGTAGAGGTGGGCCAGCATGTGGGTCAGCAGGTAGGAGCCGAGGGTGTCCAGGTCCATCGGGCCGAGTGGGGTGAGCATCGGTTCGGTGCCGGTGCGCGGGCCGGCCGCCGTGGCGAACTCCCCTGCCTGCCGGGCGATCTGCTCCGCGAGTACGGCGGGGTCGCGTTCGGTCCGCTCGGCCAGTGAGGCGGCGTTCGCCGCGGCCAGCGCGCCCGGGGTGCCGTCGCCGTACGGCCGTTCCTCGCCGGCGGCCAGGGCGGCCATCAGTTCGTTGGCCATCGCCAGGTGGGCGGCTGCCTCGGCGACCGTCCACTGGGCGCCGGGGATCCGGGTGTCGCCGCGGCAGCCGGCGAGCAGGGGGACGGCCTCGTCGCCGACCGCGGTGACCGCCTCGAACAGCGTGGTGCGCACGGCACCGGGAGAGTGCTGGGGGAACGTCATGGTGGTGAAGACTGGTCGAGTTGCGCACCGGTGTCCAGTGAAGTTGACAGGGCCGGGAGAACATGCGTTCCAGCGGCTCCTCCCCGGGCGGGGAGGGGCCGGTTCCGGGGCGAAGGGCCGGGCCGGTTCCGGGCCGGTTCGCGAGTTCGCGTCCGCAGGCAACCCGAACGGCCTCCCATCGCGTCGAGCTGCCGTGAGAGGAAGAACGACACTGCGGCCGGACCGGCCGCCACGGCAGACGGGGACGGCACGGGCACCATGGCGGGGACGACGGCAGGATGACGAACGCGATACCTCCGGACTTCGAGGAGTTCGTCGCCGCCTGCGGGCCGAAGCTGCTGCGGACGGCCTGGTTGCTGACCGGCGACCCGCACCAGGCCGAGGATCTGCTGCAGACGGCGCTCGCCAAGGTCTGGCCCAAGTGGGCGCGCATCGCGCCCGACCGGCCCGAGGCGTACCTGCGGAAGGTCCTGGTGAACTGTCACGTCTCCTGGTGGCGGCGTCGCTGGACCGGGGAGCTGCCGCACGGGGAGATGCCCGAGCCGCAGCCGGAGGAGGACCCGTTCGAGGGGGTGGTGCTCGGCCAGGTGGTGGCCGAGGCGGTACGGTCGCTGCCGCCGCGCCAGCGGGCGGTGGTGGTGCTCCGTTTCTTCGAGGACCTGAGCGTCGAGGAGACCGCCGAGGTGCTGCGCTGCAGCACGGGCACCGTCAAGAGCCAGACGCACCGGGCGCTCGCCGCCCTGCGCGGACGGCTGCCGGCCCGGGAGCTCCTGCTGAACGGGGGACCTCGTGACCGGAACTGACCTGCTCGGCCCGTACGGGCCGGGCGACGGCGGGCACGACGAGGATGAGCTGCGGGTCCTGCTCCACCGGGCCGTCCCGGCCCTGGCCTCTCCGAAGGACCGGGTGGAGCGTGTCCTCGCCCGGGTGGAGCGGTCCAGGCGCCGCCGGCGGGCGGCCGGTCTCGCGGCCGGGCTCACCGTCGGCCTGGCCACGGCCGTCCTGGCCGCGGCGCCCGCGCTCGCGCCGGCCCCGGTGCGGGGGGTGGGGCTGGGGCCCGCGGGCTCCGTGTCCGCCCCGGCGCCCACGGTGCCGCCCGCCCAGGCACCGACGGGAACTCCGTCCGCCCTTCCCGGGCCGCCGGTCTACTTCCCGCAGTTGCCGGAGATGGTCGTCGCCCTGCCGGTGAACTGGCACATCCTGGCCCTGCCGGCCGCCACGCCGAAGGACAAGTTCGGCTACCTCGGCACCCAGCCGCTGGGGCCGTCGTGCACCTCGGGCGCCGCCTACTGTCCGATCTCCGGGCTGCTGCCCGTGGACGGCGCCGTCGTCGGGTTCCGACTGGTGGACGACGGCAGCCGGGGGCTGGCCGAGAAGCTCGCCCCGAGCCCGTCCGGGCTCAACGAGTCGGGCTACCTCGAGCAGGAGTGCGCCACGCTCGGCGGCAACCGCGAGCTGGGCGGCCGGCGCGCCGTCGACCGTGCCGGCTCCCGGGTCGTGGTCGAGGTGACGGCCTGTCTGCGCCAGCCGTCCGAGTCGACGCTGCGGCAGGTGCGGCAGGTGTTCGACACCATCCGGTCCGCTCCGGCCGGCCAGCCGCCGACCACCACCGCCGTGAGCCCGGCGCCGACACCGTAGGGGACGGGCCCGGGGGTAGCCAGGCCGGGCCGGCCTGACTACCCCCGGCGGCGAACCGCCGGGTGTTCGCCGCCCTTCGGGGGTCGTCGGGGGCGGGTTCGGGCAGGCGGGTGCCCGTCCCGGGGCCGCGGTGGGCACAGCGCGCATGGCTGCGCCGCGGCCCGTCCCCCTCGACGGGCCGCGGCGCAGCGGCTTCACCGGGTGTCAGCGCGTACCGGTCACACGGCCTGCCACAGGGCCGGGACGTTCGGCGGCTCCCAGCCGACCTGGGCGGTGTGGCCCTGGAGGCAGCGGTAGCCGACGCCGTTGTAGGTCACGGCGTCGCCGGCCTGGTAGGTGGTGCCGGCGGCCCAGGTGCCGCCGGGGTTGGGGGTGCCCCCGCCGCCGACGGTGAGGCTGTACTGGGCGGTGTGGGTGGTGGTGCCGGCGGTGCCGGTGACGGTGATCTGGTAGGTCCCGCCGGCCGCGGTCGCGGAGGCGGAGAGGGTCAGCGTCGAGGACGAACCGGCATGCACGGAGGAGGGGTTGAAGCTCGCGGTGACGCCGGCGGGCAGGCCGGAGGCGGTCAGGGTGACGCTCTGGGCGGTGCCGGAGGTGACGGCGGTGCCGACGGTCGAGGTGGTGGTGGCGCCGGGCTGGACGGAGCCGGAGGCCGGGCCGAGGGTGAGCGAGAAGTCGTTGCCGCCGTTGCTGCTGCAGGTGGGGTCGCCGGCCTGGGCGGGGACGCTGACGGCGTCCCAGGCGGCCTTGGTCCGGTTGAAGAAGGTGCAGGTGGGGTCGAGGTTCTTGGCGGCGGTCAGGGTGGTGGTGCGGTAGCGCTTGTAGGTCATGCCGCTGGTCTTGAGCAGCATGCCGCCGTAGAAGACCTGGCCGGCCTGCTTGACGCCGATGCCGGTGACGGTGGAGTTGTTGCAGGTGGGGCTGGTGGGCTTGCCGCCGCCGGGGTTGGAGCCGTTGGACAGCAGGTAGAACCAGTGGTTGAGCGGGCCGGCCGCGGCGTGCACCTCGGTGCCGGGGATGGCGGAGGAGTAGCAGTTCGGGTCGTTGTTGACCAGGGACGGCTGGTAGAGGTTGCGGATCGGGCCCTGGCCGACCAGGTTGATCATGCGGCCGACCTGGTAGTCGGGGTAGTCGTAGCGCGCGGGCTCGTTGTTGTACTCCTTGGTGAGCGCGCCGAAGATGTCGCCGGTGCCCTCGCCGAGGCCGTTCTCGTTGTTGGCGCCGCCGGGGGTGTACTGGTCGATGCCGTGGCCGAACTCGTGGCCGACGACGTCCTGGGCGGCGATCCACTCGCCGCTCTGGCTGTGGCCGATGGAGACGGAGCTGCCGTCCCAGTAGGCGTTGACGTCGTTGAGGCCGACCTTGATCGGCCAGCTGCCGCCGTTGCCGTCGTGGCCGTTGCGGCCGAGCCAGTCGCGGAGCATGTCCCATTCCTTCTGGGCCGCCCACATGGCGTCGCCGCAGCCGGTCTCCTTGGTGGAGGGGCTGCCGTTGCCCCAGAAGTCGCTGGACTTGGAGAAGACCTGGCCGGTGCTGTAGTCGGAGCAGCTGAGGCCGGGGCGGTTGGGGTCGCGCAGCGAGTAGGAGCCGCCGGAGTTGGTGGTGCTGATGGTCAGCGGGCCGGGGCCGTTCCACTTGCTGTTGACGGTGCCGGCGCGGGCGTCGTCGTAGCTGTCGACGACTTCGCCGGTGGTGGCGTCGACGAAGACGTGCAGGGTGCTGGGCGCGGCTTCGGTGTGGCCCTTGAGGACGGTCTCCCAGGCGAGGCGGCTGCTGCCGTCCTTGACCCGGACGACCAGGCGGCGGGTGTCGACCGTGTCCACGGCGGCGAGCTTGGTGCGGGCGGTCTTCTCGGCGTGTTCGGCGCTGACCTGCGGGGTGGTCGGGGCGCCGAGGGGGCCGGTGGTGGCGGACTGCTGGGCGCGGACCCTGCCCTGGGCGTCGGCGAGGACGACGGCGTCGCCGCCGACCACGGGCAGGCCGTGGTAGGTGCGTTCGTAGGACACGGAGTAGAGGCCGCCGAGCCAGGGGGTGACGGTCTTGCGCTGGTAGGTCTCGTCGGGGCCCTTGGCCAGGGCGTCGAGGCCGGCGCTCGCGGCCGCGTCGGCGGCGTTGACGGCGGCGGCCGGAGCGCTCGGTGCCGGGGTGGGGGCGGGCGCGGCGGTGGCCGGCCCCGCGGTGGCGGCGATCATGCCGGCCAGCACGGTCAGGGTGGTCGCGGTGGTCAGCAACCGGCCTGCGGTGACTCTGTGTTGCATCGAGGCTCCTCGCGTGTGGGGGTCCTCGACCGCGGACGGCACAGGGGCCGGTGGCGCGCCGCGGGGCCGTGTGTGGGGACGGCCGTGCGGGCCGTCCGCGCTCGGGTGCCCGAACACTCACACGACGTCATGCCCGGGTCAATGCCTGGTGCGGGTGGTGCGCGGGGCTGGCGAATTCCGTCAAGCCGGCGGGTCCGGTTTTGCGCCAGGCTGCGGTTTTCCTGCAGTGGTTGAGACCACATCAGGTGTCGGGCGGCGGCGGGGCGGGGCCGCGGCGGGTGGGCCGGTTCAGCCGTCGCTGCCGATGGAGCAGTTGGCGTCGGGGGCGTGGACGAGGGGCCAGGCGAGGGTGTCCAGGACGGCGTTCCTGGCGGCCGGGTCGAGGTGGACGATGGGCACGGCCTTGTTGTACGGGTTGCCGTACTGGTCGAGGCAGATCCAGCCGCTCGCGCCCTCGACCCGGTTGTCGCCGTGCAGCCGTCGCCAGCTCTGGACGACGTCGTCGGTCGAGGGCACCTTGACGTCCCCGACCGTCTGGTTGCGGATGCCCGCGATGGCGGTGGAGACCGAGTCGTAGGTGATGATCACGCGGCCGTCGCGCAGGTCGGCGGGGCCGATCGCGTCGGGTGCCTTGGTGTCGGGTTCGCCCAGCAGGTCGGCCAGTTCCTTCGAGGCGGCCTTGGAACCGCCGGGGGCCTCGGTGCTCTTCTCCCCGAAGGTGTCGGGGTGGGCGAGGGCGGTGTAGCGCACGGTGATGCCGGCGCCCGTGGTGAGGGCGTCCCACTTGTCGGCGAACTTCGCGTCGACCATCAGGGTGGAGGCGTGCGAGCCGCTGATGACCGTGTAGTGCTTGTTGCACCTCCGGTTGCCCAGTTCGACGAGGAACTGGCGCAGTTGGACCGGGCGGCCGGCGAAGTAGAGGGTCGTGGCGGCGGAGGTGCAGATGCTCGGCACCATCTGGTGGAAGTCGTTGGCGAGGTTGCCCTCGTCGTTGAAGTCGGGCGGCGACTGGTAGGTCTCCGGTGCGTTGAGGGCGCCCTTGGTGAGCTTCTCGAAGGTCTGGCGCAGGGTGGCGAGGTAGTTGTCGTTCTCGCGCGTGTCCTCGATCACCAGGGCCTCTTCGGGCTTGATGGCCGCCCCGTACGAGCCGAGGGCGCCGGCCTGGTCGGAGTTGCCGGGGGCGATGCGCGCCAGTCCCGGGTAGCGGCGCGGGTCGGCGGGGGTGTTCTTGATGTCGTCCGCGGTCATGGGGCCGGCGACGACCGGGATGTGCTTGTCCGCGGTGAGGTAGCGCACGGCCTGTTCGGTCTCGGTGATGCTGATGTTGATGCCGGCGACGGCCCGCAGGTTCTGCTGGTCGTCGGCCGCGGCCCGGGCGAGCTGATCGGCGACGGGGCGCCACTCCTTGTAGCCGCGGCCGGGGTTGGCCAGCACCAGCCGGATCGGGGGCTGCCTCCTGTTCTTGTTCCGCTCGTCGTTGGCCCAGTGCTGGGCCAGGTAGGCGCCCTGCACCTGTTCGACCAGCTCGCGCCGTTCGGCGGGCGCGGCGGAGGTCATGGGGATCATCAGTGCGACGGTGACGGGCGAGCTGCCGGCCACGCGGTCGTTCTCGGCCTTGATGCGGGCGCTGACCTGCTTCAGGTCGTCGGTGAAGACGTAGGCGCCGTCGGTGACGCCGACGCACTCGTGCTGGTCTCCGCGCTGTTCCACACCGGGGGCGCAGGAGGGGTCGTCGACCAGCCATGCCTCGTATCCCAGGTAGCCGCCGGTGGCCAGGACGGCGACGGCCACGGCGGCCGCCAGTGCGCGGTTCAGGGGCCCGTCGGGCAGGAACCTCATGGTCGGGGTCTCCTCAGATCGGGAGGTGGGGGGCCTGGACCCAGCGCCGCAGGAGCTGCGGCCAGGTCTCGTACGCCCGGAAGAACACCGTCTGGTGGGCGGCCCCGGCGTGTTGGGCCAGGGTGAGCAGGTGCAGCCGGACGCTGCCGATCAGCTGCTCGTCGGGTGGTGCGAGCGGGTGCGACTGCCGCCACAGCGCGTCGACGAGGGACGTGACCGCCTGGTGCACGAGGCCGCCGGCGCCGGCGCTCGCGCAGGCCGGGCAGTCCTCGGGCCGGGCGGCGAGGGCGGTCAGGTTCCGGGGCGGGTGCGGCGCGGCGCAGACCAGGTTGAGGGCGGTGAGCCAGGTGGCCGTGGACTGGTCGGCCAGGCGCCGGTGGAGGGTGCGGGCGACGGTGCCGGTGTCGAGGACGGCGAGCGAGTGGTGCAGGAAGCGCTCGTCGGGCGGGTCGGCGTCCGGCGGGGCGTAGCGGTCGCAGAGGGTCTCGTGGATGTCGTGCCACCGGTCGGCCCCGGGGGTCTCGCCGAGCAGGGTGACCAGGTGGTGGCCGAGCAGGGCGCGCAGGGTGGGGTCGCCGACGAACGGTGCTCCGGTGCCCGGCCACGGGCGGGAGCCCCAGTGGTCCTGCGTCAGCAGCTGTCTGGTCGTCTGGACGCGCAGGAGGTCGTTGTCGCCGGGCGGGTGGTGGGCGGCGAGCGCCTGGGCGGCCTCCTCGTCGAGGGCCGGGGAGAAGTGGGCCAGGCGGGCCCGGGCGGTGTCGTCGGGGACCAGCAGGCGCAGCAGCCGCTCGTGCACCCGGGTGTCCGGCTCGTCGTCGGCCGGCAGGTCGAGCAGGGTGCGGGGGTCGGGGCTCTGCCCGAGGCGCACGGCCCGTCGGCCGGCCTGGACCAGGGCGTGGGCGATCCCGGCCCGTCCCGCGCTGAGGCGGTGGATCAGCTGGGCGGTGTCGGGCCCGGGGTGGTCCGTGCCGAACATCCACGTGATCTCGTCGAGGGTCAGCTGGGCCAGGGGCAGCCGCAGGGTCCAGCCGGCCGGCGTCTGCGGCCGGTCCGTACGCCAGAACGGGCCGGCGGCGTTGCGGGTCGTCGGGTCGACGTCCTCCGGCTCGGGGGTGGCCGGTTCCGGTGCCAGGACGGTGACGACCACGCCGGGCCGCGTCCGCACGTCCTCCTCGTGCCAGACCCGGGTCAGCGTGTCCAGGACCGGCCGGCCGAGCGGGGTGTGGGCGTTGTCCAGGAGCAGCAGCGGGCGTGGCAGCCGGTTCTTGCGGCGCGCCCAGGTGTAGTGGTCGTCGATGTCCGCGAGGAGGGCGGCCGTCAGGTGGCGCTCGGCGCGCTCGCGGTCGTGCGGGTTGCCGCGGAAGCCCCGGGCGAGTTCGGAGAGCTGGACGTTCGCCTCGCCCTGGGCGCTGACCCGGCGTTCGGCCCACCAGCGCAGGCCGTTCCTGTTGGCGCGGGCGCCGAGCAGTTCGGTGGCGACGATGTCGGCGAGCGAGGCGACGAGTTCGTTGACCCCGGGGCCCAGCCCCGCCGCGGTGCCGATGTTCGGGGCGACCTGTCTGGTCCAGCCCGCCACCTTGTCCCGGCGCGCCTGGGCGTCGGGCTGGCTCTCGCGCAGCAGGCTCTCCAGGCGCCGGCCGGCGGCCTCCAGTTCGCCGAGCCCGACGGTCTGCCAGCTGGTGACCGCCAGCAGGCCCTGGGTGAGCCGGGGGAAGGACAGGCCCGCGCCGAACCGGTTCGCCTGCCGGCTCAGCTCGTACCGCAGGTGGAAGAGCAGGTCCGAGGTGTGGGAGGCGTTGCTCAGCCGGGGGCCTCGTTCTCGGCGGGCAGGGCCAGGCCCGGCCGGCCGAAGTCCGCGCGCCCGAGGTCCGCGTACGCCTGGGGCAGTCGTTCCGCGTACCGCTCCTCCAGGGTCTTCAGGAGGGTGGTCTTGCCGGTGAGGCGCCCGCCGGCGCACTCGATCAGCAGGGGGATCCCGGCCGGGACGGGCAGCCGGGTGCCGTTCCCGGGAGCGGGCCCCGCCAGTTCGAGGCCGACCAACGAGGGAACGACGGCCCTGAACACAGCCGCTCGTCCGTCCAGAACCACCGCATCCCCCCGTCCTCCGGCGCGGCGGGAGTGCGCCGCGCCGGATGGAGGATAGGGGAGCCGGCCGGTCCGTCACAGGGGTATCGGCGCGCGACCGGGCCTCGGTTGCCGATTCGTGATGTTTTCCTGATAGGTCATCACATCCCGTGTGGGGAACGGACGGTGGGGCCGGTGGCGCCTGTGGGGCCGGTGGTTCCGGTGGGGCCGTGCCCGATCCGGATCCCCTCCCGCGCCGGGCTCCCCCGCGCGGCCGGACGCCGCGGCCGGGCGGATCCGCGCAACGCGCGGGATTCACCCAGGGCAGAACGCCGTGCTCTTCCCCCGGGGCCCGGGGTGCCTAGGCTGAAGGGGTGAGCACTCATGCGTCGAACGAAGCCCGCGTCATCCCCCTGCGTCCGCAGGCCTCGCCGCCCGCGTCCGGCGAGCGGCCCCGCGCCCGGCGGGAGCCGCTGTGGCGCGATGTCGTCGGCGACGTGCTGCGGCGTGAGCGGCTCGCCCAGGAGCGCACGCTGAAGGATGTCGCCGAGGCGGCCCGGATCTCGATGCCGTACCTGTCGGAGTTGGAGCGCGGGCGCAAGGAGGCCTCCTCCGAGGTCCTCGCGGCCGCGGCCCGGGCACTGGGGCTGGGCCTCGGGGACCTGCTCTCGCTCGCCCAGGACGAACTGACCCGATACGCCCCGAGCCCGGCGGGCCGGGTGGGCCAGGCGGGCCGGGGCCGCACCTCGCCCACCGGGCGCTACGACGGCCTCGCCCTGGCCGCCTGACCGGCCCCGGTCGGCTCCGCGGCCGAACGCGGGTCCGGCCGGGTCCGGCGGGTGCGTGCGGGTCAGGCGGGTGCGTACCGCCGGTCCAGCACCTGGTCGGCGGTGAGCACCTTGTCCCGGTCCATGTCCGCGCGCAGCGTCGCCGGGTCGTGGCGGGTGTGCCGGGCGAGGACCTCCTCCACCTGCGCGCGGATGCGGACCATCTCCTTGGCCGCGAGGCTGAGGTCGGAGACCGTGCCCTGCCGACCGCCGCTGGCGGGCTGGCCGAGCAGGACCCGGGCGTGGCGGAGCACGAAGCGCCGCCCCGGGTCCCCGCCGGCCAGCAGCACCGCGGCCGTGGAGGCCGCCTGGCCGACGCAGAAGGTGGAGATCGGCGCCTGCACGAAGTTGACGTCCTCTCGGCCCTAACGGACCGAGACTCCTCCTACGGTCGGCTGACCGTCTCGGTGGGTTCCTGCTTCAACGCGCTGTGCCGGAACGGGTCCGGTCTTACCTGCGCTCTGCGAGGCGTTTAGCCTGTCCGCCCGTCCGGCGGCCAGGATGTTGCGTGCGGCGTTGACGTCGCGGTCGTGGACGGTCCCGCATTCCGGGCAGGCCCATTCCCGGACCCGGAGGGGCTTGGGGCCGTCCTTGACACCGCAGACCGAGCAGACCTGGGAGGTCGGCTCGAAGCGGCCTATACGGGCGAAGTACCGGCCGTGCTTGACGGCCTTGTACTCCAGCATCATGACGAACTGCGACCATCCGGCGTCGTGCACCGACTTGGCCAGGCCGGTCCGCGCGAGGCCCTTCACCGCGAGGTCTTCCACGTACAGCGCTTGGTTGTCGCGCACGAGTCGCGTGGATTCCTTGTGGTGCCAGTCCCGGCGGCGGTCGGCCACGCGGGCGTGCTGCCGCGCGACCTTCTTGCGGGCCTTGGCCCGGTTGTTGCTGCCCTTCGCGCACCGTGAAAGGGTTTTCTGCAGCCGCTTGAGCTTGCGCTCGGCTTGTCGCAGGAACTTCGGCGCGTCGACCTTCTTCCCGTCCGACAGGACGGCGAAGTGCGTGAGTCCGAGGTCGATCCCGGTCTCGGTGTCCAGCGGGCCGCCGAAGTCCAGGTCTTCGATGACCTGCGGTTCGGTGTCCACGACGAAGGACGCCCAATAGCGGTCGGCGGCGTCCTTGGTGACCGTGACGCTGGTGGGTGCGGCCGGGAGCGGCCGGGACCAGCGCACGTCGAGATCCCCGACCTTCGCCACGTACAGGCGCCCGTTGTCGCGCAGGCAGAAGCCGTTGGCGGTGAGCCGGATGCTCTGCCGGTTGTCCCGCTTGGACTTGAAGCGAGGCGGCGCGACCTTCGGTCCCCTGCACTTGCCGGTGACGGAGGAGAAGAAGTTCCGGTAGGCCGCATGCAGGTCCCGAAGGGACTGCACCAGCACCACCGACGACACGTCCGCCAGCCATGCCCGTTCCTCGGTGCGCTTGGCCGCGGTGATGACCCGCTTCTGAAGGTCGGTGTCCTTGATGTACGGCAGCCCGTGCGCGTGGGCCTCCTGACGGGCACGAAGAGCGTCGTTGAAGACCACCCTCGCACACCCGAACGCCCGAGCCAGCGCCATGCGCTGACCGGACGTCGGATACACGCGGAAGTTGTAGCGGAGCTGCACAACCGAGATCGTATCGATTGGTCCGTGGGATCCGAAACCGACTACAGGCCCGGCCGTAAAGTCGTTACGGCAATGCCCGTTCACTTGGCCTTCGGGTCGTCTGACCTCTCCTCGTCGGAGCAGAGTTGCCGTCGACTCCATTGTCGGCCCGGGCAGACGGCGGCCGGTGGGCGCTCAGCCCGGGAGGACGGGGAGGGCCGGCAGAGCCGGGAGGCGGTCCAGTGCGATCCCGAAGTGGGTGCGGTAGGCGGCGAGGGCCTCGTCGTCGGTGAGGGCCTGCTCGGTGCGCCCGCCGGCCGGGGTGGTGGTGATCAGGCGGCTGCCGGTGATGGTCACCCGGCCGCCGTCGTCGGTGGGCAGCGAGCAGGTCGTCGAGCGGGTGAAGTGGGAGTGCGGCGAGGTGGTCTGCCACCAGCAGGTCGGGGCGAAGTCGGCGAGCTCGTACGGGCGCGGGCCCAGGCGGTACTGCGGTGTGCCGTCCCGCAGGACGTCCAGGTCGCCGTGCCCGCCGGTCGGGACGACGGTGAACGCGCCGTCGGGGTCGGCCTGTTCGCCGCGTTCGTCCAGGCGCAGCGGGTGGCGGCTGAAGCGGCCGAAGCCGACGTCGACCAGCCACGGCTCGTCGAGGTCCACCCGCAGGGCGAGGTGGTCGAACGGCGGGCCGAGCCGTTCGCCGTCGAAGACGCGGGCGGCCAGCAGGCTCACCCGGTAGCCGAGTGAGGTGAGCAACTGGGCGAAGGCTCCGTTGAGTTCGTAGCAGAAGCCGCCCCGGCGGCGGGCGACGACCTTCTCCTGCAGGGCGGCGGGTTCGAGGTCGACGTGTTCGCCGAGGTGGATGCTCAGGTTCTCGAACGGGACGGTGCGCAGGTGCGCGCGCTGGAGCCGGGCGAGGGCCTGCGGGGAGGGTGTTCCGGGGTCGGGCAGGGCGATGCGGTCGAGGTAGGCGGAGCGCTGGGCGGCGGTGAGGCCGGCCGGCGGCTGCTCGGGGTGCGGTGCGTGGTTCATCCGGCCATTCCACCGGGGTGCGGGGCGGGTGGGCATCGGCTGTTGGTCCTACGCCCAGCGGGGCGGGTGGCCATCGGCTGTTGGTCCTACGTCTCGCGGGCCGGGCCGGCCGGTGGGGCGCCGACCGGTGCCCCACGGCCTGCCCTTTCGGCCCTCGCGGGGGCCGTGCCGGGGGCGTAGGGTCGGCGTGCCGGGCGGTGACGGAGGAGGGCCGGGAGCATGCGAGAGACCGTGAGGGGCTCGGCGGCGCCGACGCCCGGGGCCGCGCCGAGGAGGCGTGCGGCCCAGGGCCCGGCCCCGGTGCCCGCCGCGCCCGGTCGGGCCCCGCACCCCGCCGAACTCTCCGCCCTCCAGCGGACGGTGGGCAACGCGGCCGTGACGCGGCGGCTGCAGCGCCTGGAGGATCCCGGGGTCAGGGAGCAGGCGAGAGCGCACGCCGCCGACCCCGTCTCGCACGGCGAGTGGGGCACGTTCCGCGAGGACATGGCCCAGGCGGGATTCTCCCGGGACGTCACGGAGATCGCCTGGCAGCTCGTCCTCGGCGGCATCGCCGAACAGGGGCAGCTCAACGACGAGGCCATGGCGCGGTTCACCGAGCGCCAGGCCCAGCGCGACCACCGCGCGTCGAACAGCTGGTACCAGGAGCTGGTGAAGGTCGTCGGCGACTACCTGGAGATCGACACGCCGACGCTGGCCCTGTGGTCGGGCGGCCGGGAACTCAGCGACTACGCCCGCGGCAAGGGCCACACCCCGCTGGAGGCCACCGCCTTCGGCGCGGTGGTCGACAGGCTGGCCCTGACCCCGGACTGGATGCTCAAGACGCCGATGTGGAACGTCCTGTCCAAGGCCTTCGTGAGCCGCGCCCGCGGCCCCGTCCACATCTTCCTGCGGGCGTACAACCCGGAGAGCGTCCTGATCGCGCAGGAGGTGCCGCAGCTGCGCGTGGTCATGGCGCTCGACCCCGCGGTGCGACTCGTCTGGCACCCGGTGTACGCCACGGAGGACGGGAGCCTGATGGAGATCACCGGGCGTCTCGGCCTGGCCCCCGACGCGCCCTGCTCCGGCCGGGACGAGTGCGTGCGGATCCTCTACGACTACCTGCGCCTCGTCCACGACCCGGCCAACCCCCACTCCCAGCGCGCCCACGCGGAGATGAGCGCCCACCTCGCCGCCAACGGCACTCCGCAGTAAGGGCCGTGGGCTTCGGGGACAAGTCAGTAGGGTGGGTCGGATTCGGTACCGGAGTGGGGAGAGCGATGACCGACCCGAGGGAACACCGCGGCTGGATAGGCCGGTTGCTCGGCGGCCGCCGTGCGCGCGCCGGGCAGGGCGCGCCCGTGCGGCCCGTCGACGAGGACCCCAGGGCGTGGGCGCGCCCCGGGGAGCTGGTGGACCTGTCCTCCCTGCCCCCGCGGGTGGCCGAGGGCCTGGTCGAGGTCGCGGCGGCGATCGACGCGGCCGACCGGGCGCGCTTCGACGGCGACCGGGCCGAGGCCCACCGGCTGCTGCGCGGCGCCGTCACCACGGAGATCGAGCCCTACCGCCAGCTCGCCGAGGAGCGGCTCGGGGTGATGGTGAGCGAGGACGGCGACGTCCGGGAGGCCGTGGAGCTGTGGCTGCGCGCCGCCCGGGGCCCGGATCCCGAGCTGCGCCGTTCCGTCGCGGTCTACCTGGGCTCCATCCCCTTCGCCGACGGCGCGTTCCTGGTGAACGCCGATCCGGCGACCGTGCTGGCCCTGCTCCCCGAGGCGTGGGGCTTCGGGCGGGTGGGCGCCGCGGTGTACGAGGCCTCCTCCCACCGCCACCGGGAGGCCGGCCCCGCGGTGCGCCGCCAGCTGCTGGCGCTCGACGCCCTCCGGTACCGGGACGGCAAGCTGGCCGCGCGGATCGAGGCCGTCCCGGTGGCGGACGAGCGCTTCCCGCGCCGGCGAGCCGAGTGGGCCAGCGGCGCCCAACTGGGCGGCTGCCGCTGGAGCGTGGCCGGCCACCGGGACGGGGTGTCGGCACTCGCCGCCGTCCCGGTGCCGGTGGACGGCCGCGAGGTCGTGGTCACCGGCGGGGACGACGGCACCGTGCGCCTGTGGGACCTGGCCACCGGCGAGGCGGTCGGCGAGCCGATGGCCGACCACGTCGGGCAGGTGCGCGCCGTGGCCGCGGCCGAGCTGGACGGCCGGGCGGTGGCGGTGTCGGTCGGGACCGACGAGGCGGTACGGGTCTGGGACCTGACGACGCGCCGGCTGCTGTACCCGCCGCTGGCCGGGCACTTCGACTGGGTGACCGGCGTGGACACGGCGGTGGTGCGCGGCCGCCCGGTGGCCGTCACCTGCGGCGACGACCTCAGCGTGCGGGTCTGGGACCTGGCCACCGGCCAGCCGGTCGGCAAGCCGATGCGCGACCCGGCCGCCCCCGCCGACCGCCGGACGGGCCGGCCGACGGCCCTGGTGACGACGGTGGTGCTGCGCCGGCCGGTGGCGGTGGTCGGCGACTTCCAGGGGGTCGTACGGGTGTGGGACCTCGCGAAGGGGCGTGAGTTCCTGGCGCCGGTGAAGACCGGGGGCGGCGCGGTGCAGGCGCTGGCCGTGGTGGACGTCGACGGCCGCCCGGCCGTGGCCGTCGGCGCCTGGGACGGCGCGACCAGCCTGTGGGACCTGGCGAGGGCCCGCCCGGTGGGCGAGCGCCTCGTCGCCGCGCACGAATGGCCGCAGGAGGTCGCGGCGGTGGCCACCGGGGCCGGGGCGGCGCTCGCCGTCAGCGACGACTCCGGCATGGTGCGGCTGCGGGACCTGGTCGGCGGGCGGCAGTTCGCCCAGGCCTTCGCCGGGCCCCACGGCCGGACCCGGGCGCTGGCCTCGACCGTGACGCCGGACGGGCGGCCGGTGGTGCTCGTCGGCACCGACGACGGCCGGGTGCACCGCTGGGACCCGGCCGTCGACAGCGGCTCCGTGGGCGACCCGCGACCCGGGCACGGCGACGAGGTGACCGCCGCGGCGACGGTCGAACTCGACGGCAGGGCGCTGGTGGTCAGCACCGCCCTGGACGGCTCGGTGCGCCTGTGGGACCTGGCCACCGGCACCGAGGCGGACACGCCCTTCGCCGAGTCCGGGGAACCGGTGGAGGCGGTGGCGACGGCGGTGGTCGGGGGCCGGCCCGTGGTGCTCACCGTCGAGCCGTACGACAAGGCGGTCCGGCGGTGGGATCCGGCCACCGGGGAGTCGGCGGGCTCGCCGCTGGCCCACGACGACACCGTGGGCGCCGTGGCGACGACGGTGCTGGACGGCCGGCCGCTCGCCGTCACCGGGAGCGCCGACGGCCTCGTCCGGGTCTGGGACCTCACCGCCGGGAAGGTCCTCCACGGGCCCCTGGCCGGGCACGAGTCCGAGGTGACCGCGGTGGCCACGGCGGTGCTGGACGGCCGGCCGGTCGCCGTCACCGCGGACGAGGTGAAGCTGCGGGTGTGGGAGCTCGCCACCGGCGCCGCGCTCGGCGAGCCGATCGACCTCCCGGGCGCCTCGCCGCGCGGCGGGGACGAGGCGGAGGACGAGGACGACGAGGCGGACTGGGACGAGGCGTCGGCCCCGGACGAGGCGGACGGCGAGGAGGACTGGGACGACGACGAGGACGAGGACGAGGACGACGAGGGCGACGGATCGGTCGTCGAGGCGCTGGCCACGGCGGTGGTCGACGGCCGCCCGGTCGTGGCGGCGGCCTGCGACGACGGCCTGGTGCACGTCTGGGACCTGGCCACCCGCACCCTGCTCGGCCCGCCCCTGCGCGCCTCCGACGACGACACCCCCGCGCTGACCACCGCCCGGGTCGCGGGCCGCCCGGTCCTCGTCACCGGCGGCGACGACGGCACTGTCCGGACCTGGGACCTGACCACCCTCGCCCCGGTCGGCCCCGACCTGGTGCTGCCGCTGCCGGTCGGCGCGCTGGCCACGGCCGCGGCGGACCGGCTGGTGGTCGGGTTCGGCTGGGAGGTCGGGGTGTTCCGCCTCGTGGAGTCCGCCGAACCCGCCGAACCCGCGGAGTCCGCCGGGTCGGCCGGCGCCGCCGGGTGAGCGCGAAGGTCCGGCCCCGCGGGGCCGGACCCTCCTGCGGCGCGGGGGGCGTCAGGCGGCGAGGTGCTCCAGCGTGAACAGGGTCGCCCGGTAGGAGTACTGGGCGATGACCGAACCCGCGGCGCCGTTCGGGTCGGAGACCGCGGCGAAGGACCCGCTGTGCCCCACCCGGAGGATCACCTGGTTCGAGCCGGGCGCGACGGGGTGGATCCGGAACTGCTGGTTGCCCACGATCCACCCCGAGCACTCGGACGCGGAGAAGTTGGCGCCGTCGGCCAGCCCCTCGTTCGGGTCGTTCGGGTCCTGCTTCCAGATGCCCAGGCAGGAGTTCTCGTTCGACCGGTTGCGGAAGATGAAGAGATCGGCGTCGTTCTCGTAGTGGCACATCTTCCACTGCTGGTTGTAGCCGCCGGTGTCGGGGTTCTGGACTGCCTGGCTCCAGGCGCTGAGCAGGTTCCGCTCCACGAGCTGTCCGTACGGCGTCTTGATCCGGTAGTAGCCGTCGTCGCAGATGTAGTGGTGCCAGGCGGTCGAGGACAGGCCCTGGGGCGCGGCCGACGCGGGGGCCACGAACAGGGTGAGGCCGGCCAGCGGGGCGAGGGCGGCGGCACCGAGGGCGCGCAGTGCCGTGCCCCGGCGGGTGGTCGCGCGGCGCAGCGGGTTCGTCACGGGTTCCTCCGTCGTCGTCGGGTCGGTGGGCACGGTCAGCAGCTGCTGATGAGGAGTTGGGCGGCCCGGCGCACGGTGCCGGCCGGCTGGGCGGGCGCGCAGCCGACGGAGCCGATCTCCGGGGACTCGTAGGTGGTGAACGTCCCGGGGGTCGGCGAGGAGGTGACCCAGATGCCGGTGGTGGGGCCGGTCTGGGCGCAGACGCGGTTGACGTACTGGCCGGTGACGACGCGGGTGCCCCGGTAGAGGCCGTACCGCCCGGGGTCGTTGAGGTTCCAGACGTCGCTCACGGTCTGGCTGGTGGTGCTGGAGGTGGTCTTCTGGACCGAGAAGCCGACCTTGGCCTCGACCTTGAGCCACAGCGGGCCCGCCGAGGCGGAGATCTCGGTCCTGTTGTCGACGGTGGTGGTCACCGAGCTGATCTTGGTCAGGGTGTCGCTGTGCTGTCCGGTGGTGCCCGGGGCGACGTTGACGATGAGGAAGTCGGTGACCGTCGGGGTGACCTGGACGTTGAAGGGTTCCTTCGCGGTCTGGTCGACGGCCGGGTTGCAGAACGTCGGGAGGGTGTCGGCGTGGGCGGCCGGGGCGGCGCCGAGGACTGACAGGCCCAGGGCGACGGCGGCGGTGGCCGAGGCGGCGAGGGTCCGCCGGCGCGTCCTGTGGACAGGGGTCATCTGTTCTCCTCCGTGGTCTGGCGGACGGTCCGCACTCCTGCGACCGGAACCGCGCGGGTGCGGGCGGGCGCGGTGGCGCGATCCGTCGTGCGGCGGACGCCGCCCGGCCCGGTGACGATCCTGCGCAAGGCCGTCACGATTTCCTCACGACCGGCTCACGGTGCGGGCGGGTTCGGGCATGCCGGACCGCCCGGCCACCATGGCGGCGCCGGTGGCGGGCGGTGCGGCCGGGGCGTCAGGCGGGGAGGTGGGAGGCGACCAGGGCGGCGAACTCCTCGGGGGTGAGGATGCGGATGCCGAGTTCCTCGGCCTTGGCGCGCTTGGAGCCGGCCTTCTCGCCGGCGACCAGGAGGGTGGTGCGCTTGGAGACGGAGGAGGAGGCCTTGCCGCCGGCGCTTTCGATCAGTTCGTTCATCTGGTTGCGGGAGAGGTCGGCGAGGGCGCCGGTCATGCTGCCGGTGACGACGACGGCTTCGCCGGCCAGCGGGCCCGCCTCGGTGGTGCCGCTCTCCCCCGCCGCCGCGGCGGGGGCCGTCGGGGCGGTGACGGCGGTGCCCACGCCGAGGTCGGCGAGGCGGTCCAGCAGCGGGGCGAGGTCGGCGAGTTCGGCGGCGACGACGCGGGCCTTCTCGGTGCCGATGCCGTCGACGCCGGCCAGGGTTTCGGCGTCGGCGGCCCGGATCGCCGTCATGCTGCCGAAGTGCGCGGCGATCCGGCGGGACATGGTCCGTCCGGTGCCGCGGATGCCGAGGGCGCAGAAGACCCGGTTGAGCGGCTGGGTGCGGGCGGTGGCGATCGCGGCGAGCAGGTTGTCGGCGCTGGTCTCCCCCATCCGGTCCAGGGTGAGCAGCTGCTCGCGGGTGAGGGTGAACAGGTCGGCGAGGTCGGCGACGAGGCCGGCTTCGACGAGTTGGACGGCGCGGGTGCCGCCGAGGCCCTCGATGTCGAGCTGGTCGCGGCCGGCCGCGTAGAGGACGGAGGCGACGGCCTGGCAGTTGCGGCCGCGTATGCAGCGCCAGCGCTGTTCGGTGGTGTCGATGGCGTCGCCGCAGCGCGGGCAGGCCTCGGGGAAGGCGATCGGCTGCTCGTCGCCGGTGCGGGCGTCGAGGACGGGGGCCTCGACCCGGGGGATGACGTCGCCGGGTATCGCTGCACAAGGCGTGTCCCGCAGCGGCTATGTCTCGTTGAGTGGCAGCTCTCTGAGCCAGAAGCAGAACGTTGGCCTTCCTGCCCGTGTCGCATTCTAACCGGGTACTCGCACTGACTGAGTGTCCGAGATCACATGCCTGCGATTCGCCAGGGCTTCGACCGGCAGCCGGTCGAGGCGCGGCTGGCAGGCCAGGACGGGACGGCGGGTGGGCGGGGCGCCGGTAAGGTTCCGGTGCGGCACGTCCACGGTGGAGGGTGGGGGCATATGGGGTCCGGCGGCGAGCAGCGGTTACCCGTTGAGGACTTGAAGGAACAGCTTCGCCGGGCGCGGGCCGAACGCGGTCTGTCGATGGACTCGCTGAGCCGCCGGGCAGACCTGGGCCGGACCACCGTCAGCCAGGCCCTCAACGGGCCCACACTGCCAAGCGAAGCCACCGTGGTCCGGGTCGCCCGTGCCCTGGGGATCACCGCCGATCCACTGCTGGCCCTGCGCGGGCATGCCCTGGCGACGGCGCCAGCAGTCGCACCCGCCCCAGCGCCTGAGCGGCCGGAGAGCGAGTCTGCACCCGATGCGGCCTTCGAGCAGCGGTACCGCCACTACGTGGCCGAGCGGCACGCCCGGCTCTCGGTGGTCGGCCTGGACCTCTCCCAGCCCGAGTACGCCTGCTGGCCGTTGGACACCGCCTACCTCAGCCTGGAGTTCTCCGCACCGAGCGCCGACCCGCTCACGGTGGCTCTCGAGGGTCCGGTACACGCGGCCCCGGTGGCAGCCGTGAATCGGGCCGAGCAGGCGCTGGCCGACCTACGACGGACCCTGGTGCGGGGCCTGGCCGGCAGCGGAAAGACCACGCTGCTGCAGTGGTTGGCGGTCTCCGCCGCGCGCGGCGTGCTGCCCGCCCCGATGGCGGAGCTGAACCGGTGTGTGCCCTTCGTCCTGCCGCTGCGCTCGCTCGTCCGCCGCGGGCAGCTGCCCGGTCCCGAGGAGTTGCTTACCTCGGTGGGCTGTCAGCTGGCATCCGCCCAACCGGCGGGCTGGGCCGACCGCGTGCTGCACGGCGGGCGGGCGCTGCTGCTGGTCGATGGGCTGGACGAGGTGCCACAGGCGCAGCGGGCACGGACCCGGGACTGGCTGAGCGAGCTGCTGGCCGCCTACCCGCGAGTCCGCGTGCTGGCAACCACCCGTCCCTCGGCAGTCCCGGAGGGCTGGCTTGCCGACCACGGGTTCGACGACCTGACGGTCCATCCGATGAGTACCCGGGACGTCGGGGTCTTCGTCGGCCGCTGGCACGCCGCGGCGGCGGAGGCCGGCGCACGCACCGGCCACGAGCGGTCCCAGCTGGCTGGGTTGGGCGAGGCGCTCACGGACACCGTGCGTTCCCAGCGTCCGCTGGCCCAGCTCACCACCACCCCGCTGCTGTGCGCCCTGGTCTGTGCACTGCACCGGGACCGGCGCGGCCACCTTCCCCAGGGGCGGATGGAGTTGTACGCGGCCGCGCTATCGATGCTTCTGGTTCGCCGCGACCGGGAGCGGGGCATCGAGCACCCCGAGGGCGTCGTACTGTCCGAGCAGCAGAGCATCCAGCTGCTGCAGCGGCTGGCTTACTGGCTGGTCGTCAACCGGCAGACCGAGATGGACCGCGACACGGCGCTCGCCCAGATCGCCAACCTCTTGTCAGCCATGCCCGAGGTCGCGGCACAGGGCGACGCCGCCACGGTTCTGGATCACCTGGTGGGCCGCAGCGGCCTGCTGCGCACGCCGGACCCGGACACGGTCGACTTCGTGCACCGTACCTTCCAGGACTACCTGGGTGCCAAGGCGGCGATCGAGGCGATGGACCTCCCGTTGCTGGTACGCAACGCCCATGACGACCAGTGGGAGGACGTCATCCGGATGGCGGTCGGCCACGCCCGTCCGCAGGAGCGTGCCAAGTTGCTGCGTCGGTTGGTCGCCCGCGGGGTACGCAGCCAGCGCCACCGGGTCCGGCTGCACCTGCTGGCGATGGCCTGCCTGGAGAACGCCACCGAGCTGGACCCTGAGGTACGGCAGGAGGTGACAGAGCACGCGGCGGCTCTCCTGCCGCCGAGGAACGGCGAGGAGGCCGCAGTGCTCGCTGCGGCGGGGCCGGTCATTCTTGATCTGCTCCCCGGTCCCGACGGGCTGGACGAGGACGAGGCGGCCGCGGTGGTGCATACCGCTGGCCTGATCGGCGGCGAGGCAGCGATGGGGGTGATGAAGCGGTTCCGGCTAACCACTGAGGATCGGGTGGCTTGGGAACTCCAGTCCGCCTGGGCCCGGTTCGACGCCGCTGACTACGCCGAGAAGGTCCTCCGGTATGGGCCAAACCGTCGTCTAACGACGGTCACCACGGCCGAACAGTTCGCTCTCCTCCGGTCGATGGAAACGACGCCCGAGGTGATTGTCAGCGGCTCCTTCACGGGTAGTGAGATAGCTAACGCTCTCGCCCCAGAAAGGCTGGAGTACCTCAATATTCAAAACAACCCGACCTTGCGCGAGGTCGGGTTTCTCTCCGCATTCACCGAGATGGCCACCCTCAGCCTGCTCGGCTGCACCTCTGTCCGCGACCTCGCAGGACTGGCCGACTCCGCCGTCACAAACCTGACCCTCGACATCCCTACTCAGGCACTCGACAGCCTCGCGGCGCTCACCCGATTGCGGCGGCTGGACCTCTTCATGCCGCTCGGTCTCCGAAATATCGAAGCCCTGCCCACCACGGCCGACCTGACGAGCCTAGTCCTCTCCTCCACGGCAGCCGCTGGGCTGTCACTGACCGGAATTACTCGTTGGCCGCGGCTCGACACCCTGCAAGTCAACGGAAAGGTGCGGGACCTTTCTGCCATCGAGGCGCTCACCGAGCTGCGCCTCCTTATATTGTTCGACGCTGCCCCCGCATCTTTGTACGACGAAGGGCTGCCAGCCTTGCCTCAGGTGACATCCCTCAACCTCGATTGCCTCTCTTACTGGGGCCCGGAGAACCCGCTGGTTACGGTGCCATCCGTCTTCCCGCGCCTGAAGCAGATCGCCCTCTTCTGCCAGGCCAAGGGCGACCGCAGGGTGGACCTCTCGCCCCTCGCCGACCTTGTCGATCTCACCAAGATCCGCCTCTACAGCGCCCGCGAGGTGGCTGGCGCCGAGCTCTTCCCCGAGGGGACGGTCTTCGGCCTCCCCCGCCCCCGCTCTTGACCTGCGCCCTCATACCACCA
This sequence comes from Kitasatospora sp. NPDC048298, assembly GCF_043201465.1. Taxonomy (NCBI): domain Bacteria; kingdom Bacillati; phylum Actinomycetota; class Actinomycetes; order Kitasatosporales; family Streptomycetaceae; genus Kitasatospora; species Kitasatospora sp. NPDC048298. Next base: position 26,462 of record NZ_JBICYZ010000039.1, on the reverse strand, counting down.
GCGCGGCCGCCGCGCCGGTCAGCGCGGCGACCAGGGTCAGGGTGGCGGCGAAGGCAGTGGCGCCCCTGGTCACGGCCGCCGGGTAGGTCGCGCCGTCCAGCCTCGCCAGGTAGGCGGCGGCGGAACCCGCCAGGACGGCGACAAGCACGGCCACGACGAACGCGAGGGCGAGCAGGGCAGTAGTGGTCATAGTCAGGTGCATCGGGCGCTCCCTCGTCAGGTGGTTGATGGTGACGAAGTAAGCCTGCCTGCCGGGCTGTTCACCGGCGTTCGGCTGAACGAAGATGAACAACTTCGGTTGGAGCGGCTGATAGCCACGGACGTGCTCGATGTGTCTCGGGTGATCGTTGATTCGGCACACGTACGCGCCTGCACCCGATCCTGCCGCGGGGAGACGACCCGATTACCACGTCGGACACACCGTTAGCGGTAGCCCCTGCCGATCCGAGCGTCGGCCAACGCGTTGGCGGCTCGCTGAGCCTTGTCTGCTGCCAGGGCTAGAGCCTTGGCCTGACCTTCAAGGCTCCCCAACTTGTTGGCAGCGGAGTACAGCGTGGTCGCACTGTCCTCGAGGTTGGAGAACGCGCGCGCTGACTTGTGCAGCATCAAGATCCCGTCCTCGGAGATGCCGAAGCCGTGGACCCGCGGGTCTGCCAGCTCGTAAGTGAGAACCTTGAGTAGGGAGGCGAGTTCGGGGGCGGTCTTACTGAACTCTTCCAGTGCGGGTCCGAGGCGGTCCAGGAGTTCGCCTTGGGCGGTGGCGATCATCGCGCTGAGCCTGTCCTCCGTGAGGTGGCTCAGGCCCTCCAGGGCGTCCAGGCCATCAGCCTCGCGCGCAGACTTCCAACCCAGAAGGACCCCCACCGGGTACTTGTCACTGCCGGCGCCATCGACGACCTTGTGATGGGCGGTGCACAGCAGGATCAGGTTCGCAAAGGTGTTGCGTTCCTCCTCCGACCACTCCGGGTCGAATCGCTTGCCACCCTTCTCGAAGGCCCGGATGTGGGCGATCTCCAGGTTGAGCACAGGAGCGCCATTGATCATACGAATGGTAGGGACGTCGCAGCCGGGCGCGTAGCAACCCCCTCGGGCCAGAGTCATGAGCGCGGCGATGGTGGCATTGCTGTAGCTACGACGCGGCCTCTTATCCATGGGATCGCTCCTTGTCTGACTGGAAGTCATCAAGACAGTACCGGCAGCTACTGACGACACGACAGACAAGTCCGATACCTGGCCGGGACGTTGGGTGCAATCATGCGCATATGACCTCGAACATGGCGCCTCCTGCCGCTCTGGTGAGAGCAACAGTTCGAGGTCAGGCCCACCGCTAAGCGTCAGCGGGTCCCATACTGGCCAGGTGAATCCTCTCGGTGGGCGCAAGACCAACACGACGTACTCAGCTCCGGTGGGGTCGATCGACCTCTTGGCCACCACGAGGATGGGACGCCGTACGAGATCTGGCCGTGTCACGACTGCCTGCCTTGGCATGCGGAGGTCGTCCGCGACGACGACGAGATCTTCGTCCGGGAGTGGCATGCTGTGGACTGCCCGGCGTTCCAGGAACTGCTAAGCGGGCAGCCGGACTAGCGTCTATAGCGGCAGGCCGGCCGCTACAGGTGCCTAATCAGCCTCAGTAGGTCCAGGTGGAACCGGTGCCACGGTACTCCTCAACAGGGATTGGCTGGATGCCGGAGCGCATGCGGTCGGTGTAGAGCAGGCCGTCGAGGTGGTCGATCTCGTGCGCGATCAATCGTGCGAGGCCGAACTCGTACGGCACCGTGGTCTCGGTGCCGTCGAGGGCTGTGGAGGTGACGTCCATCCGCAGGGGCCGCGGGACCATGCCGCGGACGTCGAAGAAGCTGAGGCAGCCTTCGTATTGCTCGTCGGCCTCGTCAGAGACAGCGATGACCTTTGGGTTGAGCAGGATGATCGGCTCCGCATCGGGGGCGGGCGGCAGCACGATCGCGGCGGCGCGGGGGATGCCGATCTGCGGGGCGGCGAGGCCCATGCCCTTGGCGAAGGAGTGGACACGGCCGATCCGGTCGATGGCGGCGAACAGCTCGCCGATCACCGCCTGGGCCGGGGCGCCCTCGGCCGGCAGATCGAATGGCTCTGCCTGGCGGTTGAGGATGGGGGTGCCCTGCTGGACGACGCCGAGGGACTGCATCTGCTGGCTGGGCCGCACCTCGATCACCTGGTCTCCTTGGTCTGCTGCTGGTCGGGACTGGCGCGGAAGCGCCATTCGAGGCGGAAGCGTGCGTGCAGCGGCGGGTCGTCGGTGGCCCAGGCGAAACGCCGGCGGTCGCCAACATTCTGCCGGTCGACGGCGGTTCGAAGCGGGGCGGCCTCGGCGGTCATCGAAGTCTCGGTGCCCCACACCACCGGGTCGAGGTCGGCGGGGAAGTCGAGGCGGACTACAAGGTGCTCAGTGGGCAGCCGTACGGCTCGCTGGAACCAGTGGCCCCACTTGTCGGCGCCCACCGAGTAGGCGTACTCGATCCACGTCGCCTCGCCCGGGTACAGCGGGAAGCGGCCCTGCTCGTTGTCGAACAGGAGCCAGACCTCCTTGAAGGCGTCCCGGTCGTGCTTGGCCTGCCACCGCATCTCCTCGCCCTGGCATGAGGCCGTGAGCGCCAACTCGTCCCAGGTGAGAGGGTGTTCGCGGTAGTGGGCGTTGGACCGCCTCGGCTCGCCCGGGTAGCGGTCGACGGCGATGCGGATCAGATACCGCGTGATCGGCTCGGTCCCGGTGTTCCTCAGCCTTCGGCGCATCGTCAGCCGGTAGGCCTTGCCGTCGAATTCGAGGACGGCCTCGTCGTGCTCGACCAGGATCGCGGAACCGGAAGCGTACGGCTGGTCGGGTCGGCGCGGGACGGGTGACCCTGCCTGTGGGCGGCTCCGCGCGCGGGCTCCCTCGTATTCGGTCCAGCGCCTCCAGATGGCCTTGCCTGCGTTCAGCGCCCTGTCGGCCCGGCGGGCGAAGTCCTCCGTCGGCTTGTGGCGACCGGATTCGACATGGCTGACGTAGGAGGGGTCGAAGCCCATCTGGCGGGCCAGCGCGCGCTTGGACAGTCCACGCACTTCCCGCCAGTGGGCGACCTCGGCGGCGAACGCTTCCGCCGTCGGGTCGGCCACGTCGTCGTCGGCCTGCGTCTCCATCCGCTCCGCCCCCAGGTGAGTGATGAATGAACCGTGAGTGACCTTAGCTCACCATCCCGTCACGGTCCCGTCTGCGGCTGTCATTACCCCATCAGCCGTGGATCCCAAGCGTCCGAGCTGCAAGAACTCTCCATCTGCCCTCCCGAAGCGAGGAGTTCGCCGTGCCCGAGTCCGCCAGCCGCCACCGGGGAAGCATCACGACCCCCGTCGGGACGGCGCTCGGTGCGGTCTGGGTACTTGGCGCGCTCAACAGTGCTGTGAGGCCTGGGATGCCTGATCACGCTTGCACTGCTCGGGATTGCCGCCGGTCACCAGCTGAGCACCAATCATCCGGTCGCGGCACCGTCCACACGGCCTTCCCGATCACGACCCGGCCGCCTAAAGCGCGAGCCCGCGTTCCCGCGACGGCCTGCATCGAAGCCAGCGCCCGCCTGACGACTTGGAGGACAAGCACCGTGCCACACCTGCAAGAACCACAGCCACTCCCGCGAGATCCGGCGGCCGCGACCGTACCCCGCGCCTTCGCCCACCGTACCGCCGTCGTCACCGGTGCCGCCGGGTTCATCGGCTCGCACCTGTGCGAGCGCCTGCTGGACCTCGGGGCGGAAGTGGTTGGCGTCGACAACCTGCTGACCGGCTGCCTCGACAACCTCTCGCACCTGTGCTCGGTCGGCGGCTTCCGCTTCCAGACCGACGACGTGACCCGTCCGTTCACTGTCGCCGGCCCGGTGGACTTCGTCTTCCACCTCGCCTCGCCCGCCTCGCCGCTGGACTACGCCCGTCACCCGCTGGCCACGCTGAAGGTCGGCGCGATGGGCACGCTCAACGCCCTCGAGTTGGCCGACGCCAAGCACGCCCGCTTCCTGCTCGCCTCGACCTCCGAGGTGTATGGCGACCCGCTCGTGCACCCACAGCCCGAGCAGTACTGGGGCAACGTCAACCCGGTCGGGCCTCGCAGCGTCTATGACGAGGCCAAGCGGTACGCCGAGGCGCTGACCTCCTGCTTCCAGCGCTCCGGCGGCACCCGCACCCGGATCGTGCGGATCTTCAACACCTACGGCCCGAGGATGCGCGCCGACGACGGCCGCGCGGTGCCCGCCTTCATCCAGCAGGCGCTGGCGGGCGAGCCGATCACGGTTGCCGGCGACGGCAGCCAGACCCGCTCGCTGTGCTTCGTGGCCGACACCGTCGCCGGCCTGCTCGCCGCCGCCACGGCGGAGCACGCCGACCCGGTGAACCTGGGCAACCCGCACGAGATCACCATGCTGCAGCTCGCCGAGGAGATCCGGGCGATGACCGGCTCCGCCTCCGCGATCACCTTCGTCCCGCTACCCGCCGACGACCCCAAGCGCCGCTGCCCCGACATCACCGCCGCCCGCGCCCACCTCGGCTGGGAGCCCACCACCCACCTGCGCGACGGCCTGCGCCAGACCCTCGACTGGGCCCAGCAGCACTTCCCCCGCCAGGCCAGCGCCACCACCGGAAGGAGCGCTTCGTGAACACCATCTCGCGCCCGCTGCCCGCGATCGTCTGCGGAGTCGACGACGGATACGCCCGCCCGCTGCGGACGCTGATGCACTCGATCGCCGCCGCCCACCCTGGAACCGTCGGCGAGCTTCGCCTGATCGTCCTCGACCAGCAGATCAGCGACGTCAACCGGAACGCGATCCTGCGGGACGCTGCCCGCACCGGCCTGCGTACCGAGCTGCGGCCGGCACCGATGACCGACCCGCGGTACCCGGTCTCCGACTGGGTCAGCGGCGCCGTGTACGTGCGCCTGGCCATCCCGGAGGTCATCCCCGACGAGCGACGGGTGCTCTACCTGGATGCCGACACCATGGTGCTCGGCGACCTCCGGCCGCTGCTGCGGCAGTCCCTCGACGGGCGCCCGATCGGCGCGGTGCGCGACCCACAGAACCCGGTCATCGGCCGCGGCATCCAGCTGCCCGGCTGGGACGAGCTCGGCGTCCCGTACGGCCGGGACTACTTCAACAGCGGCGTCATGCTCATCGACCTCGAGCGCTGCCAGCGGCTCGGCGTCTTCGACCGCTCCCGGCAGTTCCTGTCCGAGCACCCCGACAAGGTCCGGTTCTGGGACCAGGACGCCCTGAACTGGGCCGTCGACGACAACTGGCAGCGGCTGGACCGGCGGTGGAACACCTTCGCCATGTCGCCGCAGGCCGCCCAGCCCGGCTTCATCCACTACGCCGAGGCCGACAGCCCGCTCGCCCAGCTCCTGAAGGACGAGGAGATCGCCGCCCTCGTGCACTTCGCCGGCCCCGACAAGCCCTGGCAGGACACCTACCCGGTGGGCCAACTCCGGGACACCTACCGCCTGTTCCACGACTACGTCGCTGGCGGCAGCGAGTGAACACAAAACGGCGCAAGCCGCTGTGGCGAAGCACGGCCTGGTGGATCGCCGCCGCCGTGGCCGCGCGCAACGTCAACGGGCTGCGGCAAGTCTGCCGGACGCTGGCCTGGGCCGACCAGCCCGCGCTGGCCGGGAACCGGAGAGCGGTGGAGCCGATGGTGCTGCACGTCATCATCCCGGTGCTGCGGGAGCAACAGCAGATCACCGCCGCACTGGCCTGGTTCGTCCCCCTCCTGCGCGACCTCCCCGGCTCGACGCTGACACTGGTGACCACCGCCCGTGAGGAGGCTGAGCGGCAGCACCTGGCCGCCCGGCTGGCGGGGGCGACGGCGGCCGACCTCACGGTGGAGCGCTTCCCGCAGCTGACCGGCGACGAGCTGGCCTCCCTCGGCAAGGCCCTGACCGGCACCGGCGAAGGCTCTCTGGCCGGGGCCGTGGCCGCCGAGGTGCTGTCCGGCTTCCCCACCACGGCGGACGTCATCACGGCGGAACTTGCACGCCTGCCGGAGCCCGACCCGGTGGTCCGGCACGTCCACTACCGGGGCGACGGGCGCAAAGCCGCGCAGGTGAATGCCGCCGTCGAACAACTCGCCACCGCCGACGCGGACCAGGAGTACATCGCCGTCTACGACGTGGACTCCCGCCCGAACCGCGAGCTGCTGGAGCGGACCGCCGAGTTCCTGACCCGCCGTCGGGCCGACGACGGCGAACTCCCGTGCGTCGTCCAGCAGTCCGCCCGCTTCGCCACCCAGGGTGCGGCCGGCACAGGATGGGAGCGGAGCCTGGGCCGGGGCGCCGCCCGCGCCCAGACCCTGTGGACCATCCGCCGCGAGATCCCCAACCTCCGCCGGTACGCCGACACCGCCCGCCGCCCGCACACCGCCCCCGGTCTGCCGGGGCTGGCCCAGACCGTCGGCCACGGCCTCCTCGTGCGTACGGACGTCTTCCGGCGGGTCGGCGGACTGCCGACCTTCACCGTCCTCGACGACGTCGCCTTCGGCTACCGGCTCACCCTGGACCGCGTCCCGGTGGACAGCCTGCCCTTCACCACCACCGTGCCGGCGGCCGAGTACGTGAGCGAGCTGCTGGCCCAGAGCGAGCGCTGGTTCCAGAGCTACCTCGACTACCCGCAGTGCGCCGCCCGCTGGCACGCCGAAGGCCACGGCAGCCGAGCCGACCATGCGGCGGCCCTGACCATCGGCGCCTACCGGGGCATCGCCTGGCTGCTGGTCTCACCCGCAACCGCGCTCTGCCTGACCCTCGCGCTCTCACCGCGTACGCGCCTGCCCGTCCGGGCGGCGGCCGCGACGCTCAAGAGCGTCGGCCCGCTGACCGCGCTTGGCCGCTGGGCGGTCACCGGCACCCGGCATACCGCGCTCGCCCCCAAGAGCAACCGCCGCACCGCCCAATCCACCACCACGGACAGGGAGTTCGCGTGATCCTCGGCATCGAGGGCGTCAGCTGCGTCGGCAAGACCACGCTGGCCGCCCAGCTCGCCCTCCACCTGAACCGGCCCGCCGTCATCCCCTGCTACTACCACGCCAGCCCCGACCCCACCCGGCTGCCGGCCCCCGAGCCGTTCACGGCCGAGCACCAGCTGGCCAACATCGCCCAGTTTCTCAACGTCGAGGACCTGCGGCTCGCCCGGGCCAGGCAGGCCCACATCGAGGGCCGGGACGTGATCCTGGACCGCACCGTGGACACCCTCCTCGCCCACGCCCACGCCGTCGGCCGGATGAACGGCTTCGACTGCGACGACCAGGCCAGGCGCCTGGTCACCAGCCGGCCGGTGGCGATGCCCGACCTGACGATCGTGCTCACCGCCGACCCGGACGTGCTCGCCCGCCGGGCCCGCCTGCGCAAGGGCATGCCGACGATCTTCTACGACCGGCACTTCAGCGAGCACTTCAACGCCTACCTCACCCACCCGCTCGCCCCGGCCGTCGCCCTGCTCGACGCCGACTGCGGCTCGCTCGACGACCTCACCGCTTGTGCCCTCGACCACGTCCACCGCCACCAGGCCGCCCAGCACCGGCCCAGCCCGGTCCTGGGGAAGCACCCGCTCAAGGAGGCGTCGTGAAGGCCGCGATCATCGGCTGCGGCGCCATCGCCAGCCGCTGGGTCCGCTCCCTGCTCGCCGACGGCCGCATCGAGATCACAGCCCTCGTCGACCCCGACCAGCAGGCGGCACAGGTGCTCGCCGCCCGCTACGGGCTGAGCCCGGCCGTCGCCACGACGCTTCCCAAGGCCCTCGACCAGGCCGAGGCCGACGTCGTCGTCAACCTCACCCCGCCCGAACTCCACTACCCCGTGAGCCGCTCTGCGCTCGCCCAGGGCTTGCACGTCCTGACGGAGAAGCCGCTGGCCCTGAACCTGCCTGACGCCCTCGACCTCGTCCACCTCGCCCGCGAGCGCGGCCTGCTGCTGGCCGTCATGCACAACCGGGGCGCCGACCCGGACTTCCTCGCCTTCGCCGACACGGTCCGCTCCGGCGGCCGGCCACCGTTCGCCGTCACCGCCGACACCCTGGTCACCCTGCCCGGCCCGGGCTTCCGCAGCGGCCAGCACCCGCCCGTCACCACGGACCTCGCCGTGCACGCCTTCGACCAGGTCCGCGCGCTGATCACCGCGCCGCCCATCGAAGTGACCTGCACCGAGACGATGACCAGCTTCCTCGCGGCCCACAGCTCGATCGCCGCGATCACCGTCCACTTCGCCGACGGCTCCCTGTTCACCTACCGAGGCGGGTACATCGTCGACCCGGCCCTACGGACCGACGCGAACGGCGACTGGCGAGTAGAGGGCCGGGGCTTCGCCGCCCGGTGGGCCCCGGCCCCCAACCGTCAACGGGACGCGCCCGAGGCCGGGCCTCCGGCCTACCAGCGGTGCATCACCGCGATGGTCGACGCCCTCCACCAGGACGGCCGCCTGCCGGTGCCCGCCGCCGACAACCTCGCCTCCATCGCCCTGCTAGACGCTGCCCTGGCCTCCGCCACCAGCCGCCGCCCCGTCCCCGTGCCGGAGGTGCCCGATGCCCGCCCCTGACGTGATCAGCCGACCGCACCCGCTGCTGGTCGACGCTCTCGCCGCGGCGGGCTTCGACACCGCCGACGCGCACTTCGCCCCGCTCAAGTCCGGCACCGACAGCCTCCCCTTCGCGGCCACCACCCGCGACGGCCACCAGCTGGTCGTCAAGGTCCGCCGGTCAGGCAGCCGCTCCCGCTACCCGGCCGCCGCCTGGGCCTCGGCCCGCATGCGCGAAGCCGGCATCCCGGCCGCCGAGATCCTCTGGCACAGCCGGGAAGCGTGCGTGGAGACCCGTTGCCCCGGCCGCCCTCTCGAAGCCGAACCGCCCACGCCGCAGGACCTGGACGCGGCGAGGTGCGCGGGCGAGGTGCTCCGGCGCCTGCACACCATCGAGGTCGGCAGCTTCGGCCAGCTCGACGGCCACGGCATCGGCCAGCACGCCACCATCCAAGGCTGGTTCCTCAGCCTCGCGTCCCGCGGTATCCCGGACATCGACGGCCTCGACCCGCCCCGGCTGCTGCACCGGACCCGCTTCATCCTGGACGTCGGATCGGGCCGCCTGCCCCGCAGCACGCCCCGGCTCCTTCACGGCGACTGGGTCGGCCGGCACCTGTTCACCGACGACCGGCAGATCACCGGCGTCGTCGACCTGGAGAGTGTGCGCGGCGGCGACCCGCTGGCCGAACTCGCCGGCTGGTCGCTGCGCGAACCCGCCCCGATGACCGAGGCCCTGCTCGACGGCTACTTCGACGGCCCGATCCCCACCGACCGCCTACTGCCGCTGGTCCTGTTCCGCCTTCGCATTTCCTACTCGCTGCTGCACTTCCACGCCGCCTGCGACGAGCCGGACATGGTCCGGCTACGGGCCGCCCAGCTCCAAGCCGACCTCGACGACCTCGGCCACGGCCACCTCGCCGCCGTCCCGCGGATCACCCCCGACGCCGGCTCCAACGCGCGCCGCCGCCCGTAACCCCGCCCAGCCTCCCGCTCACCGCACCGCCAGAAAGGACACCCGTGAACGACCCCACCGTCACCCTCCCGTTCCCCCGCGAGCCCAAGTACGGGCAGGCCGAGAAGGACGCCGTCCTCAAGCTCCTCGACAACGGCCACCTCTCCGAGATCAACCGCGGCCCGGCCACCAACGCCCTCGAAGCCGCCTTCGCCCGCCTCACCGGCACCCGCCACACGCTGTCGTTCAACTCCGGCACCGCCTCCCTGCACGCCGCCCTCCACGCGGTCGGCGCCGACCCGGAGGCCGGTGTCGCCGTCTCCCCGATGACCTGGGTCTCCGCCCTCACCGCCGTCTTCCAGGCCGGCAGCTACCCCGTCTTCTGCGACATCGAGCCGGACAGCCCGAACATCGCCGCCACCGCCGTCGCCGAGGCGGCAGGCACCTGCTCGGCGGTCCTGGCCACCCACACCTGGGGCATCCCCGCCCGAATGGACCAGCTCGCGGGCGCCACCGAGCTGCCGATCGTCGAGGATTGCTCGCATGCGCACGGAGCCGTCTACCAGGGCCGCGCGGTCGGCTCCTGGGGTGCGGCCGGATGCTTCAGCCTCCAGGAGTCCAAGTCCGTATCCGGCGGCGAGGGCGGCGTCCTGACCACCATGGACCGGGGGATCTACGAGCGGGCCCTCACCCTCGGCCACCACCCCGCCCAGCTGGCCGCCGAACTCACCCTGCCCGAGCTGCAGCCGCTGGCCGCCACCGGCGCCGCCTACAAGTACCGGATGCCCGCCCTGTCGGCTGTCATCGCCCGCCAGCAGCTGCGATCGCTGCCCGCCCGGATGCTGGCCGCCGAACAGAACCTCGCCACCCTCCGCAAGGCACTGGAGGAGTACGACGTGCCCGTCGCCTGGCCCGCGATCGGCGAACTGTCCGTGCGCGGCTGGTACGGCACCCCGCTGACGATCAGCGTCCGCGTGCCGGACCCGGCAGAGCTGAGCAGGCGGTGCAAGGCCGCCGGCGTCCCCGTCCGCTCCCTGTACGAGGACTGGACGCAGGCCCCGCTCTTCCAGCGCCCGGACCTGGCCGCCCGCTTCTGGCCGCACCTGGCCCATAGCCCCTACCGGCCGCCGACCATGGACGAACTGCCCAACTTCCACAAGGCGATGCGGCAGATGATCGTCCTCAAAGTGCCGCAGATCCCCGCGCCGGACTACATGGAGCAGGTCGCCGAGGCCCTCGCTACCGTGCTGGTCCGCACGGTGGTCACGGCATAGCCGCGAACGCCGCCTGCACGTCCTCGCGCCGCCCGGTCCACCAGGACAGAAAGCGCTCGGCGGGCAGGAACAGGTGGTCGCAGGAGTGGTCGTCGCGGTCGTAGTGGAAGACCAGCTGCCAGTAGTCGGACATGCGCTTCCACCACAGCCGCTCCACCGCGTCCGCCAGGGCCGACACCGGGATCGGCACCACCGACCGGTAGCCGGCCACGAACGCGGCAGTCCGCTCCAGGTCGAGGAACCCGTCCTCGCCGCCGAACTGCACCGTGGCGGTACGGGCGACCTCCTCGCCGAACGGTCGCACGCGGATGCGATCCCAGTCGATCACCCCGGCGATCTTGCCGTCGCGCCACAGGACGTTGCGGTGCTGCACGTCACCGTGTGTCCAGCCCGTCGGGCCGGGCGCCACCTCGGTGGCGGGGCGCTCGGCGGCGTACTTGTCGAGCAGCACCTTGCGTGAGCCCAGTGCCTGGGCCGCGTCGGCGTCGAAGGCCGTCTGGTTCTCCAGGGCGGCGATCAGCGCGAGGAAGCGGTCCGCCTCGGCGTGTGCCGCAGCTGGAGTCGTCACCGGGGCGGTCGCGGGCTGCGGACCTGGCGGCAGCAGACGGGCGGCCTGGTCGCCGTTCAGGGTCTGGTGGATCTGACCGAGCAGGACACCGAGGTCCGCTGCCTGGTCCAGGGTGAGCACCGTCCCCGGATGATGCCCGCCCTCCGTCCAGGGGATCAGGCAGTATCCGCGGCCCGCGATCTCCGCTACCGTCTCCCCGGTGGAGGTGGCCAGTGGCCGCCCGACAGGGACTCCGGCGTCGGCCAGCTCTTCCATGACTGCCAGGTTCCGGCGCGCGAGCGGCAGCGGTACGTCCATAATCCGCTTCAGCGCGAACATGCCCTCGGCCGTCGCCAGCCGCCAGTTGCCGTTCATGAGGCCGTTGGGCAGGAAGCGGTGCTCCTGGATCTCGCCAAGCCCAAAGGACTCGCCGAGGACCACCAGGTCCTCGGCGATTTTGCTGTAGCGCGAGCCACACGCGGCGTCGTCCATCGCTTCCGTCACCCAAAGCAGGCTAGCGGAGCGCAGGCCCCGGCGATGCCGGATCGGCCATCGCACCCCCGCTTCCGGGTCTGGCTTCCCGGCCCTTCAGGGGAACGCCGGAGCAGGACGCGCAGGGCACCCGTCCGGCCGGTGATGACCGGCCGGACGGCGGCCGGTTAGTTGCTCGTGCCGCCGGCGGCGGTGCGACTGCCGGGCCCGGGCAGCCGCCGCACGTTCGTGGTGGCGGCGGCCTGCTTCCGCAGCCGGGTGATCTCGGCGTGCTGGGCGACGAGGCGGGACAGCGCGAGGGTCTGGAACTCCACCAGCTCCGCGATCCGGTTGTCCCGGCGAACGACGCGTTCGCGAAGATTGGCGTTCTCGGCCTTGAGACGGGCAATCTGCCCCTCTCGCGGGTCGACGATATCCCCGGCGTCCCGCAGCACGGCAAGACGCCGCTCGAACTCCTCGGCAAGGTGCTGGTAGGGGCCGGGCCGGGTGGTGCCGTCGCGGTTCTTCTTCGGGTAGAAGCCGGTGCGTGTCACCCCGGCCTCGGCGGCCAGGGTCTTGAGGTCGGTCTTGCCGCCGGGCGGCAGGTCTCCGCGCAGGAGCCGGTCCATCGCCGCGCGGATGGCCTGCTCGTTGCGGGCGCGGGTTTCGTCGCTGATCCTGGCCATCTCAATCCCCTCGGCCAGCCGCGTTGGCGGCGATGATCTCGTCTACCACCCGCTGGGCCCGCTCCAGCTCCGGCATCAGCCGGGTCTTCTCGCCCTTTGGGAAGCGCGGGTTGGCCAGGAACACCTTGTGGTTGGCGGCCTGACTCTGCCATATCGGCAGGTGGCAGGGGTGGTGAGTGGCCTGCGCGCATCGTGCGGAGTCGCACATTCCCGCCAGCGGCCGGTCTGCTCCAGGTGTCCCGGCCAGCTTGAGACACAGGGCCTTGGAGGGGTCGCGGAACCAGCAGTAGTTCGCCGCCTGGACGTGCAGGTGCTTGGCCTGCTGGCGCAACAGATTCTCCAGTCGGCGGTCGGAGTCGAGCACCGATGCCGGGCCGGGGGAGGTTTCTGCCAGTTCCTTGTCGATGTGCTCGAAGGCGGCGATGAGCTCCCGTGCGCCAGTGCCGGCTGGCAGACGGCCCTGCTGGTAGTCACGGTAGGCGGCGGCTGTCAGCTCTGTGTGGTGGTCGGCCTCGGCCTTCTTCATCTCGGCGAGCAGAGTGCCCTGGGAGCCACCCGGACGGGCCGCGTAGCCCTCCGTGGTGACCACAGAGACGTGCTTGAGCTGGATCTTTGCAGCCAGCAGGCCGCCCGGCCGTTGGGCCAGTAGCAGAGCGATCGTGCGGCGGATCATCCTGCCAGTGACCGGCCCAGCCGGAATATGGGCCAGGCCGAGGCGTTGCCCGGCCGGGCTGTTGACCCAGTCCCGCAGCCGCCGGTAGGCGTAGTCCATCCCGCTGGTGGAGAACACGCTTTCACCAGCCGTGGCCCGCGTGAGCCGCGCGGCCAGCTGGACCGCCCGGTAAGCGGGCTCCAGCACGACCCACTGCTCGTCGACACCCCCGAGCTCCTGGCCCTTGATCAGCTTGCCGCCCAGGCGGAATCGCTGGGTGCCACCCGCCACCGTCGTGGGCGGCAGCGGCGAGTCGGCGGTGAGCTCGACCAGTTCGCTCGCGCGCATGCCGCTGAGCGCTGCCACCACCACTCGGCAGGCCCCCAGGACGACGGCGTGCAGGTCGCGGATGTCATGCCGTGACAGAGGTGCCGTCCAGGCAACCAGCTCGTGCGGATCATCCGCGCGGGGTACCGAGGCCGCGTCGCGGGCGTACTCCTCCTCGATCCCCGCCGCCGCCACCGCGGCTTCCCAGCTCGGCCGCACCTGGTTCAGCAACAACGTTGGGAGGTGTTCAGCCCCGATCGACTGCTGGAGAACCCGTCGGATATTCACCTCCAGCAGCGGGTCCTGCGGCGACCACCCGCGGGTGAGCCGCCCCTTGATGTACTTCACTTCCACCCGGGGGAAGGGGATCTTCTCGCGCACGTGGTGGTCCAGTGCATCGAGCAAACGCTGCCTGCGCTCGGCCGACCAGTTGTTGATGCCCGATGCCACCGTACCCTCGTCCTGACTGCGAGCCAGGTCGACCAGGTCGGCCACCAAAGGCCCCAGGGCCTCCACCACGTAGAGAGCGGCGGCGACCGCCGGCTGGAACACCTCGTCCGGGACGGGTGGAGTGTTGTTCACCGGCGACCACACCTTGCCGACGACCTCGGAAACCGGAGTCTTGCCCCAGGGCACGAACCCGTCCCGGTAGCCGTCGGCCGTGAACAGTGCCGAGTACCAGCCCAGGAACTTCACCGGGGTGATCACATGGCCCAGTGAGCCGGGCTGGAGCTTTCGATGGCTCTGGCTCGCGTGCCGCGAGTGGTAGGACCGGACCTCCTTCCAGGCATCGCAGTGCTCCTGCAGCACGTCCTGCAGGGATTCCAGGCCCTGGTCGGTCAGGAAGTTGAGCCAGCGAACCAGCTCCATCACCAACCCGTAGCAGGACTGCGGCTTGAGGGGGTCCCGGGGTGCATCCGGCAGGGCCAGCACGGCTTCGTGCTGCGGGACGACCGCAGCGAACAGGTACTCCTTCGCGGTCAGCCTCCACCGGGGATTGACGATCCGGGTGAAGTCCCAGATCTTCACACTCTCCAGCATCGACTTCGGCGCGTCCGCGAGGCCACGAATGTCCCAGACATCATCGTCGAACACGGTCCGGTGGCTGCCCGCGCGAAGCTCCCAGCCGGCCTCGGCGCAGACGTCCTTCCCCGCGAAAGGAGACCGGGTGGCCAGCGCGGCCGGGATCGGCCCGGTGGGAACGTGGACGGTGACGCGGGCGGGAGAGCTCATTCGCTTCCTTCCTCAGGACGCAGCGGAAGTTCACTGTCGGTGTCGTGTACGTCGCTCGCAGCGGCCTCCAGCAGGCCTGCGGGGAAGCGCGGCAGGATGTCGCGGTCCAAACGGTCCGCGTAGGGTCCGAACACGGCCAGGAACTGGTCGGTCGTCATCCGCCGGGACTGGCGTGCGAAGTAGGCGCGCAATCGCAACAGGTTGGGCAGGTGCCTGGGCAGGAACACCGCCAGCGGACACAGCAAGCAGACCCAGGGCCGAGCCGGACACGGCTTGCCCGCCGGGCCGTGCTCGCCCGCGAGCTGGTTCGAGCACGCGGCTGTGAAGACGTCCATCTCGCCGCCCAGTAGCTCGGCCACGGCCCCCTCGTCCAGTCCCAGGCGGGCGACCTCAGCGGGATGCGCGGCGGCGAACGCGACGGTCTCCTCGTCGGTCAGCACCAGCGCTGGCCTGGCCCGGCGCAGGAGATCAGCCTGGGCGTCCTCGATGATCGCCTCCACCGCATCGGTCTGAGCGGGGGTCAGCGTGGAGACGTAGTGATCACCCTCAACCCTGGCCGAGTGGTTCGGGTCGATGGTCGTGCGGCCGGTCCAACCCTTGCGCGAAAGCGCGTTGTGGTAGGTGGTGCGGACCCGGGCGCCATGTACCAGCAGGGGTTCGCCCCCGTCTGTGAGTAGGCCCAGCCGCTTCGCCAGTCGGGCCCTGGGCTTGTTGCCGCTGCCGGGCAGGTCGCTGGCAGCGACGATGGGGAAGAACTCGCTGGTGCCCTTCGGGCCCTCCCCGCGGAAGGTCCGGAAGATCCACAGGGAATCGGCCGTCTCAGGCTGGGCATAGCGGCGTATCGGTTCGGACACCTCCAGCCAGGCCTCCAGCAGGCGCACAGCCCGCGAGGCCAGATTCACCGACTCGATTCCGCGCCGGTGCTTGTCGTAGGCCATCAGCACAGTACGGCTGCCCGCCCAGGTCACGTCCTGCATCCGGACGTCGCGGATGCCGTCCGGTACGACGCCCGAGTAGACGCCAAACAGCATCCTGAACGCGAAGACCTCGTGGACCGTGGGATAGAGCGCGTTGCGCAGTGGCAGCAGGTCGGTCTTGGACGCATTGAGGACGGCACCGGAGATGCCCAGATGCCCGGCCATCCCGGCGACGGCGAGGGGGCCGTGTTCGAGGAGCAGGTGAGCGAGGTTCTGCCGGTTCATACCCCGGTCGCTGGGGTCTGGCCCCAACTTGGCCAGGGCGACGGTCTCGCGGTGGGTCGCTATCCAGGCCCGAACCTCTTCGCGCAGCCCCGACTCAAGGTTCTTCCACTCGCGCTCGCTGTAGGGCTGCAGCGGTTTCGTCGGCGAGCGCCGCTTGACCGCCCGCCCCTCTACGTAGGCCCGCAGCGCGGCGTCCACCTGGTCCCCGCAGCTCTTCAGCAGCATCTTGCTTTTGGCCACGTGCTCGCCGGAAGCCGACATCCAGTAGGCCAGCATGTGGCTCTTGCGTAGATCAGCGACCCCCTCCCGGAACCCGGCCTCGGCCAGGGCCGCGATCATGCGACGGGCGGCCACGCAGTAGAAGATTGCTGTGTGACGTCGCTTGACGCCCCCGAGGGGGTGGACCAACTGCACGAGCCCGTGGGCCAGATCACGGGCGAGGACCGGGTTCGGGGTCTGGCTCAGGTCGCCTGTCCACCGGGTGGAGTCGGGGAATCTGAACTCGATCCGCAGCGGATCGCTCTCGACGCGGGTCACCACGCGGCATCACTCTCTTCGTCGAACTCCGAGGCGGCCTCGGCCGGCATCAGACCGCTGGTCGCACCGGCCTCGCGGTAGAAATCTCCGTAGATCCGCTGCACGTCCAAACGCGCGACGTAGATTTCCGTCGTTGTCACGCTGGTGTGTCCCATCAGGTCACGCAGCACCAGCAGCGGGTCGTGTTTGGTCAGGTAGAGGGCCAGGGCAGCGTCGGCGTGTGTGTCCGCGACCAGCGCGGCGGCGCGCTGGTAGTAGCCCTTGACCAGCTTCTCCAAAGTCCTCATGGCGAACGTGTGCCTCAGCGTGTGAGGGGTCACGATCGGGAAGCGAGGCTCGAAGTCCCGGCGGATTCGTTCCGAGGTCCGCCGGAAGACCGTCCCCCAGTCCGTGAACGGCTTCCCGTCCGCCTGCAGCGCGAGTACCGCAGGCGTGCCCTCGGGCGTCACCAGACGGAGCCGTTCCTCCAATGTCAACTTCCGCCACGACCGGCGATGGCCGTTGATCCGACCGCCCTCCCAGTCCGGCTCGGTGACGTGCAGCGGTTCGCGCGGCCGGTAGACCTTGCCGTGGCAGGCCGCCGCCCGGTCCAGGTCCACGTACTGCCACATCTCAGCAGCGGCGTCCACGTCGACCCACGTCTCCCGCGCCTTCTTGCCTTTGGTGATCTGGGCTGACAGCGGGAACGGCAGCGGCAACGTCGTCTGCCGGGTCGGCAGAGTCGGCAACTCGTAGTTGAGTAGATGCGTGAACTCCTGTGCGCGCAGCCCACTGGACACCACCAGCTTCGCCATCGCGGCGTTGCGCCCCACCTGGCGGCCCCGGAAGGTGTCCGGTACGCCGCCGGGCCCCAGACCCGCCAGAGCCCAAAGGAACAACTGAAGGAAGTCGTCCTCCAGGTACGACAACGTCACGTGCGGCTTCGGGGCCCGCAGCGTCGCCATGTTGCGGCGGGTCTCCACGGGGCCAGCCTCAGTAGAACGCCGGACCAGGGCGTACGTGAACGGCACCGCCGTGCAGAAGCCCTCCTCGACAGCCCACTGGTAGAACCGCGCCACTGTGTTCACGTTCTGGTTCCACGTGCTCACGTCCCAACGGGCCGAGAGCGGACCGGAAAGGCGGTACTCGGAGAAGCTGCTGAGGGCCACACGCAGGGTCTCGCGGTCCGCGAACGGATGGACCCCGACCTCAGCCAGGTGCTCCAGCCAGGGCTTCATCGCTTGCGCATAGGTCTTCCAGGTCTTCTGGGCCGGGGCGCCATCCAGCGGGAGGTTCTGCAACCACAGGTTCACCGCCACCGTGGGACGGGCCACACCGGCTTCCTCGAACAGCAGGTCATCGTCGATGAGTACGGGCATGCCCTCACGTACGAGCGGCTTCGAAGACAGACCCCAGCTCTCCCAGCCTTCGCGGGAGAAGTAGATCAGGTGCATGGGTGGCACCGTAGGAGTGCGACGCAGCAGAGTGCAAGAACTATTGACAATCCCAGGAGTGCTGAGGCAGATTCAATGAGACATGCCAACTAAGCAGAGATAACGCCGGCGCGGTAGACGAAGACCTGGTCGCCGATCATCAGCCCGCGCCGTTCGATGTCGGCGGGGTTGTGCAGGGTGGCGAAGGTGACGGTGACGCCGTCGATGACGACCGGTTCGAGGACGGCGCGCGGGGCGATGATGCCGGTGCGGCCGACGTTCCACTCGACCTCGAGCAGCCGGGTGACCTTGTGCTGGGCGGCCAGTTTGCGGGCCACCGCCCAGCGCGGCGCGCGCGAGCCGGAGCCGGCCTCGGCGCGGTCGGCGGCCAGGTCGGCCTTGACGACGACGCCGTCGATCCCGAAGGGCAGTTCGGCGCGCAGGGCGGCGATCTCGTCGATGCGCCGCTGGACGTCGGCGATGTCCGCGCAGTGCCGCGGCGCGGCCGCGGTGGCGGCGGCGGTGTGGGCGCCGAGGGCGGCGAGGTGCTCCAGCAGGGCGCTGTGGGCGAGGTCGCCGGGGCCGACGGCGTCGTAGGCGAAGAAGGTCAGCTCGATCCGGTAGGGGCGGTCCTTGGCGCGCAGGGTGCCGGCGGCGCCGCTGCGGGGGTGGGCGAAGGGGGTGGCGCCGTGGTCGGCGCGCACCCGGTTGGCGTGCTCGAACTGGCTCTGGGTGAGCAGGACTTCGCCGCGCAGTTCGATGTCGGCGGGCTCGGTCAGTTCGGCGGGCAGGCCGAGGATGGCGTCGGCGGCGTGGGTGACGTCCTCGCCGGCCAGGCCGTCGCCGCGGGTGATCACCTGCTGCAGGCGCCCGGCGCGGTAGCGGGCGGCGACGGCGAGGCCGTCGAGCTTGGGCTCCACGCACCAGGCGGCGACGGGCCGGCCCAGGCGCCGCTCCAGGCCGGCGACCCAGGACTCCAGCTCCTCGGCGGAGAACACGTTGTCCAGGGAGAGCATCGGCACGCTGTGCGGGACGTCGCCGGTGGCGGCGCCGCCGGCCACCTTGCCGGTCGGCGACTCGGGCAGCACCTCGCCGGGGTGGGCGCTCTCGTACGCGGCGATGTCGCGCAGCAGGGCGTCGTACTCGTCGTCCCCGAGCGGGGTGGAGCCGTCGGCGTAGTACGCGGCGGCGGCCTGCACGGCGGTGGCGACGGCGTCGGCGTACGCGGACGGCGAGGTGAGCGGGGCGGCGGTCTCGGTCATGGGGGAATCATGGCGGCCGACACTGACAACGGCACCGGGGCGGGGTCATACCTGTCGGGCGGTGATGGTGGTGTCGGCGCCGACCCGGCGGGCGTCGCGGTCGCCCGGACGGACAGCGGCGGACGGGTCCAGGTTCAGTGGATCTTCGACCGCGCCGACTACACCTTCCTCGGCGAGCACACCGTCGCCCTCACCGACGGCACGACCGTCAGGAAGGGCGACGTCACCGGCCAGATGGCCGTCCTCACCCGAGCCATCGTCTCCCGATCCGGCACCCGCCCGTAACGGCCTCAGATCGGCTGAGGCCGCCCACGCAGGGCCGCGCGTGCACGGGCCACGCCCCCGGGGGTGGCCCGGGCCCCGCTGCCGACCGCGACGGTTCTCGTGCCGAGGCCCGCGCAGGCGCGGCAGATGCCGGGCTGGGGCACCGGGTCGTGGCAGCGGCCGCATTCGGCGTAGGAGGCGGGCGGGGCTTCGGGGCGTTCCGGCGGCAGCTTGCGTCGCAGGCGGTCCCGGAGGATCGCCGCCGGGGAGTGCATCGGCTGCGGCAGTCCGGGGATCAGGGCGTTCGCCAACTCGGCCTCAGTGCTTCCCCGTTCCAGCCACTGGGTGACGAGCGGAGCCAGCGCCTGCGCCTCGGCCTCGCCGAGACGCAGGCGGGGCTCGGGCCGGATCACCCGGAACAGGGTGGCCACGGCCGCCCGCGTCCGTTCATCCGGGAGGGTGGGTTCTTCTCCCGGGTCCTTTACGGGAGGGGCGACAGCGCCGCCGGTGCCCCCTTCACCGGCGTCCGGACGGGGGGCAGCCGGTGCGGGCTGAGGGGTGTCGAAGACGTGGGCCTCGGAGCGGACGGTGCCGTCGGCCAGCCGGACCGTGTCGACCCGGTAGTACCCGGCGTCCTTCAGTTCCTTGAGCGCCCGCCGGACGGCGCCCCGCCCCTGCGGACTGCTGTCCGCCATCTGCCGCCCGTCCTCCCGCCAGCCGTCGGGGCGGGAGAGGAGGTCCGCGAGCAGGCCGCGGGCGGTGTAGGAGAGTCGGCGATCCTGCAACAGGCCGTTGGGAAGGACGGTGAACGCGCGCGTGTGCGCGCTACGATGAATCTGCATCTGGAGTTACAGCTCCTGGTGCCCGACCCCGGGGTGTTCCATCACCGCCGGGGTCTCCTATGTTCTGTTGATGATGCGGAAAGTAGCACACCGGCTACGCGGAGTGCGAGCCGTTTTCATCTCTCCGCCAGGCGGACGAGCTGTGCCCGTAGTACTCCCTCCAGTTCGAGGTTGTCGCCTCGGGTAACTGTCTGCAGCAGTTCGGTGATGACCACGAGTTCTGCGAACCTCCCGGCGGGAGTATCGAGGATGTGGCCGAGGCGACGCCGGATCTCGTCGGCAGTGTCGGGAACGAGAAGACTGTAGGCGTGGAGGAGTGCCGCGTCGTACCCGGCGGGCGCGGCGCCCCAGCCTTCCCAGTCGAGGACGGTGAGGGTCGGGCCTGTGAGGTTGGCCCAGTGCAGGTCGCCGTGCGCGGTCGTCCAGGCGGGCGCTTTGGTGTCGATCGGGATGCCCAGGTACTGGGGCATGGCACGGTCCAGGTACTCCTGCCGGACCGCAACTCGGCTGCTGGGGACGGCGGCGATGCCATCGAGTGCGGTGCTGAGCCCGTCCCACCAGGCGTCGTCCAGGTCCGGAGTCTCCCGAAGGATCGGCTCGTGGGTGGTGATGGTGGAGGCTGTGATCTTGTCGTACAGCTCTGCCAAGTAGCCGTGCTCGCCCTCGGTCCAGGTGCGCCGCTCTCGCAGGCGCGGCCTGGGTACCGCAGGAGGCATGAGTCGTTCTGCCTCCTGCGGTCCATCCCAGAGCTTTCCGCCGGCCTTGTCGGCCGGGGCGGACACCAAGCGGAGCCAGCCCTCGCCGGATGAGGTGGCGACCGGACGACTGAGGGTCCGTCCGCGCCAGCCCCACGCTTCGCGGGAGCCGGTAGGCGTCGCGTTGAGCGCCGCTGCTGCTGTGGCGTGCATCCCTCGCATCCGCCTGGCGGTGTCCGGCTCAGGTTCCGAGTACATCAACGACCCTTCGAAGTACATCCGGAGACAGCGACGGCCGGCCGACGGCTTCGGCGGCCTGCCCCCAGTGTTCCGGGTTCCCCGTCGACAGGAGCACGCGCTTCACCCCTGGGGCTGAAGCAACGACGGCGAGGGCGGTCTCGGCAGGGGTCTTGCCAGGGTTGATCAGCTCGGACAGTTCCGAGGTCACCATGCCGGGGATCTCGCCGCCGTGGAGCGGGGCGGAGGCGAACACCTCCAGTCCCGCATCCAGGGCATCAGTCAACGGGCCGTATCCGTCGAGAGCCTGGGCGACGGGCGCAAGGTGGACGAGGGAGAGCGGGAGCTGGATGGCCCACAGGTGATGATTCGGCCCGCCGGCCTTGGCCGCGAGTTCGATCAGCGTGGGCACGTCGAAGAGGCCGCTACTGAAGCCGCGCCAGGTCGCCACTCCGTAGGCACTGATGATCTGTTGGCTGCACGCTTCCTCCAGAGCCTGGAAGGCGTTGAAGAGCCGATCGGTGATCTCGCCTTCCGGGCAGTCGTGTTCGGGGTTGTGTACGAACACCAGGTCGGGCACCCGGTCGAGCATGAGCCTGGTGCGCGCGAGCTGCCAGGCGATGTAGTCCGGGGCGAGGCAGTGCCCGCGTTCGGCGTCCGCTGCGGACAGGGCGCCGGCTCGCACACCGATGTGCCTGGCGCTGGCCGGGACGAAGCCCACCTTGGTGGAGACGCGCAGATCCGGGTAGGCAGCCAGAACCACGGCGAGCCACGTCTCCGCCCGGCCGCCTGCGTAGTTGGGCGCGGTGTCCACCCAGTCGGCACCTCGGGAGGCGGCCATCAGCGCGGCCTCGGCCACATCGGGGCAGCGGTAGGTACCGAGGCCCAGCCTGGCCGTCATCGCGCACCTCCGATCGCGGCGGCCTGGCCGTCGACCAGCTCCGTCACGACACCGGCCGCCTGCCCGAGAGTGATGCCTGCGGCCTGTGCGAGATCGGCCAGCCGGTGAGGCTCCCCGTCCGCGAGGAGCGCGAGCATCGGCTCGGCCTTGGCGGCGAACGTCCACTCCTCACCGCCGGCGGTCAGCCGGACGGTGCCGTCGGACACGGCCGTGAGCGCGGGCCGCGTGGTGACCAGGCGCACCTGGAGGTCGGTGTCCGGTGGGGCCGCCGTGATGTGGGGCAGCGACGGTGCGAGCCGGGCTCGCTCGGTGGCGTCACGCGCGGAGGAGAAGCGGGCGATCAGGTCGTCGCTTTCCAACTCGGCCGTGATGAGCTTGCCGATCGTGTTGAGGAAGGCGTGCTGCTCCTCGGCGGTCCCGAAGTGCGGGAGGTCCGCTCGGACCGCCTCGTGGGTGCGCAACGTCTCCGACAGCCAGGTGATCAGATCGGCGCCCGTCGTGCTCTGCAGCCCGCACGTGACGTGCAGCGAGTGCTGGCCCTCGGAGGCGGCGACGGCGTGCCACCAGCCCCGGGGCAGATAGAGCACATCTCCGGCGGTGAGGACCAGATCGGCGACGGGCTCCTCGGGCGGCGGTTCGGGCATCTCGACGTCGCGGTGCATCGGCACCGTGCGGGTGGGGCCGTAGATGCGCCAGCGCTTCGCGCCGTCAAGCTGGACGACAACCACGTCGTGATCGTCCCAGTGGACACCGAAGCCTTCGATGTCGGTCCAGGAGCCGTACAGGTTGACCTGTACGCCGGTTCGCAGCCAGCGCTCAAGTTGGCCGGCCAGAGCACCGATTCCGGGGTGCAGCTCGTCGACGGCGTCCAGCACCAGCGTGGCGCCCTCAGCCAGACGCCGGTGCAACTCGGAGGGCTGGAGCTGGTGCCAGACGGTGCTCCGCCGGGTGACGATCGGCCGGGAGTACGTGTGCGCGGGCAACTGCTCCCCGTTGGTGGCGAGTCGGAAGCGAGGGGGTTCGAACCGGTGGCGGGTCAGGATGGCGTTGAGGTCATCCCAGCTCATGAGTCCGGCGAGTGACGCGGCTTCACCGCGTGCGACCTTGAAGCTGCGGCCGAGCGTCCGGGCGAGGAAGTCATCCCCGCCCAGACGCTCGACCACCGAGAAGTGCTCGGCGGTCATCGTGATGCAGCCGTCAGTCGTTGGTGTCGGTTCGGCCGGTGGAGCCGCCGTCCGACGACTGCTCGCCGCGCGATCGGGCCGCGGCGACCTTCGCGCGGGCGACCAGCAGGCCGTCGCCCTCCAGCTCGGTGTTGTTCGTCAGGTTCTCGGGCATGAAGCACTCCTTCGGAGTCATGGGGCAGGCCGACTGCCCGGCCCCGTCGTGGGTGAAGCGATGGATCCGTTGCCGGGGCAAGCCGCCGGCAAGGAACCTCAGGTGCTTACGCCGCGTGGCTGTTGACCAGTGCGGGCACCCGTATCCCCCCAAACCCGTGTCGGGGCTGGAGGAAGTCTTGTCAGACGCTGGTCGGCACGACGTCCCGTGGCCGATTCGCGCCGGGATTCACCCGGCAGGTATCTACAGAACCGCCTCCAACGCCGGTGAATCAGAGCAGAATTGAAGCGGCAATGAGGCATCCGTGCTGCAAACCCGGGAATGACCTGGCCTGTTATGGCTACGGACGAACTGACGTACCTCTGGAGGACGCGGGATGGCATCCAGGAGGTCCCGGCTGATCCAGCGCAGGGAGGCTGTCGGCCACACCCAGGAATCCCTGGCTGAAGCCCTCGACGTGGATCGTACGACTGTGGGGCGATGGGAGAGCGGTAGGGGTGCCCCGCAGCCCTGGATGCGGCCGAAGCTCGCTCGCGCCCTGGGACTCTCGGTCGATCAGTTGGCCGACCTGCTGGCAGCACCCCCTGCAGTCGCCGAAGCAGTTCCGCCACCCAGCAGCATCTGCGATGCCTCGCCTCCCGTGCCTACCCGGCGCACAGACCACGACAACGATCTCGTAGTGGCCGTGGCAGCTGACTCGGCGGAGTCCGCGCTCTTCCTCCGCTTCGCGAGCGCGTCCAACGTGGACGACACTCTGCTCGAACAGATCGACGCGGACATTGCGAGGCTGGCAGGGGACTACGTGAGCAAGCCGGTGTCCGAGCTCTTCCACGACATCGGAACCCTCCGGCGAGGAGTGTTCGACTTACTCCGAGGCCGCCAACACCCCCACCAGACAAGCCGTCTCTACGTGCAGGCCGGACGCCTCTGCGGCCTGGCCACCCATGTCGCCCTCGACCTCGGCCAGTACACAGCTGCGGCTACGCATTCGCGAACGGCCTGGCGCTGCGCGGAGTCAGCCGGCCACAACGGTCTCCGGGCGTGGATCCGATCCGTCCAGTCCCTGATCGCCTACTGGCAGCAGGACCACCGCCAGGCCGCCGAGTTGGCCAGAGCCGGGCTGCCGTACGCGGACAGCGGGACGATCGCAGCTCGTCTGTTCAGCCTCGAAGCACGGGCCACCGCGGCGCTCGGCGACAGCGCGAACGCGCTACGAGCCGTGGCAGCGGCCGAGGCGGGGCGGAGCGGAGCAGCCGCTGTGGATCTTCCCGGCGTATTCACGTTTCCCGAGGCCAAGCAGTGGACCTACGCCGGCACCGCCCTCCTTGCCCTGGACAGCCGGCGTCACGTGAACCGTGCCATCGAGGCGTCCTCCAGGGCCATCGCCCTGTACGAGGCCGCACCGCAGAAGGAACAGTCCTCCGGCGACCTGCTGGCTGCCCGCCTTGACCTCGCCAACGCCCACCTTGCCCACGGCGACCTCGACGGCGTGCAGGAGAAGCTCTCGGTGGTGCTGGACGCCGCACCGGACCGGCGAACAGCGAGCATCTCCACCCGTCTTCAGGCTCTGAGCGCTCGTCTCGCTGAGCCCGCCTACGCAGGCTCCCCGCTCGTCCTGAGTCTCCGTGAGAATGTCAGAGAAGCCTGCTCTCGACCCGCACTCACGAACCCTCCGGAGCTGCCCCAGTGACGAGCAACACTGCACAGCAGGACGCCGCAGTCACCGACAAAGCGATCCTCGCGAACAGCGCCTACGCCGACGGACGCCACCTGGCCGCCCGCCAGTCCATCTACCAGTGGCAGCAGCCGCAGTACGACCTGCCCGGGATCGTCATCGAAGAGCTGGCCGGAGCAAGCGGGATCATCCTCGACGTCGGTTGCGGCAACGGCAAGTTCGTCAACCGCCTGAACAGGGACCGACCGGACCTCCAGGTCGTGGGAGTGGACATCTCGGCAGGCATCCTCGCCGATGTCCCGAAGCCGGTCCTGGTAGCCGACGCCCAAGCCCTGCCGTTCGGCGACGGCAGCGCCGACGCGGTGCTGGCCCTGCACATGCTGTACCACGTAGGCGACATCGAGGCCACGATCAAGGAACTGGCCCGGATCCTCCGGCCTGGCGGCGTGCTCATCGCCTCGACCAACAGCGACACGGACAAGCAGGAGCTGGACCGGCTCTGGGCCAGGGCCGCAGGGGACGTCCTTGGGCTTCCCGAGGGGCCGGCGAGGGTCTCCCTCAGCTCGCGATTCTCGTTGGAGAAGGCCCCCGGTTACCTCGGTACAGCGTTCGAGGACATCAGGGTGCGGGAACTGCCCGGTGTCATCGAGGTTCCCGACCCTGCGCCGATCGTCGCCCACCTGGCCTCGTACGAGGCGTGGGCTGACCGTTGTGGTGTCCCGTTCCACGAGACGGTAAGCCGAGCAGCGGAGATCGTTACTGAGGTGATCGCCACTGAGGGGGTCTTCGAGATCGCCTGCCTCGGCGGCATCCTGATCTGCCGCCGTTGAGGGGCAGGTCGGTTGTGTGCCCGGCGGCCCCGGCCACGAGTGGCCGGGGAAGGCCTTCACTCTGGTGATTCCTCATATTCGTAAAGCCCGCTGCCTCTACCTCAGGTGGTCGTTTGGGGCGGGCCGCGTTTTCAGCGCAGCCCCGCCGTCGGCCTTGACGTAGCTCGTCCGCTGTCTGCACAGGAAATCGGACTGGTGACTCTGCTGGCGAAGTAGTTGCGACACCGCGCCGTCAGCGGGGCGGCGCGGCATGGGCCTCGGACCGGACGGTGCAGCACACCGACTACAGGGAGTGCGAGCCGTTTGCGACTTGCCAACCACCAGCGCTCCGCCGGGATCAGGTACGAGCTGCGGCCACCGCGTCCGTGTACAGCTCCGTTGTCAGGTCGGCCTCGTTGATCCCCAGGTCGGCCAGTACGGCCCGCACGGCGTCGAGCGCCGTCCAGGCCCGCCATCGATGCAGCAGCACCGGTGGCTACTGACATCGGCTCGTCAGGGTGAACCTTGGTGAAGTTCCTGATGGGTCTGGAGCAGTGGCTGTATCCGGTGCTGTGTGAGATATGCGGATGGG